>NZ_JBTHHJ010000035.1:0-680 GCF_054353855.1 Mycoplasma sp. 4423 | reverse complement strand
TTATCATAACTAAACACATCCATTTTTGGATCATACACCCCATTTAAATTAAAAGTATATGGTAAAAAACTATATTTAAAACTATCACTTACACTTAAATTAATCACTTGTTGCTTTAACTTGTTTTTTGCTTCATTGCTATAATTTTTTAATGAATCAGCACTATTAATATAACCAGGATCATACACAGGATTTTGATCATCCAAATTATTTTTATCACTAAAACCAAATTGTAAGTATTTAGAATTACCATTTAAATAATCACTATATGAAATGTTTTTATCAATACCCCGTCCCTTATAATAATCAGTAAAGATATACGAAAATCATGTTCTTATTCTTTGTGCATAATAATTCCCGTTTACTAAGTTTAATAACGGTATATCTTCAGGCTTCGGTTTACTAGTATCTTCTTGTTGATCATCTAAACCAATAAAATTTTTTGCAAATTTTCTAAATTCTTTATATGTATCAGCTAATATTTTCACCCCAGATTCTTCATTAGGAGTTGTTGCAAAATATCTAAGATATTTACTTTGATATTGATTATAACTTTCACTCGCAAATTTATCTAAATCACTATCACTTATTAAATAATTATTATCATCATCTTTTTTGATAAAGGTATAAGTATTTTTATCACTAGCAGAATTTAAATATGCTAAAACTTCATTATAAAA
>NZ_JBTHHJ010000034.1:0-1761 GCF_054353855.1 Mycoplasma sp. 4423 | reverse complement strand
ATAAGAGAGTTAAATAATCAAATAAAAAATCCCACTTAAGTGGGAAATGCAGGTAGATGAATACCTTGAATTGTTTAACAAAACAGGATTAAAAAATCTTTTTGTAAATATACTTAGATTTTCTGTTTTTGACTATGTTACAGGTATTTTAGTCGGTTTAGATTCTAATGGTAGAAAAAATAGAAGTGGAAATTGATTTGAAGCAAGATGTTATCAACAACTAAAAAAGATATGTTTAAAATATAATGTTCATTTGTTTTCACAGCAGAATTTTAAAAAGATAAATAGCATAAAATCTTTACATAAAATAGGTGATTTTATGCTCATTAAAAATGAAAAAATTTTAAATATTGAAGTTAATTTCTTCTTAAATTCTGGTTCCAAACCAATTGAGATTATAGATAGTTATATAAATAGAAAAAATGAATTAGTTAGCAAAGGAGTAAATTTTATCTTGATAACAGATGGGCCATTTTGAAAGAATCAAGATAATTTGCTTAATAAGATGAACGGAAAAATAGAATTCTTTAATTTTAGTCAAACCCTTTCACAGAATTTTAAAAACACTTTATTAAAGATGTTAGAATAATAAACTACCTAGGTAGTTAGGTAGTTTATTATTCTAAATTATTATGGACAACAACTTTTCCGAAGATATTTACAGCTTCATTATTGAATCTATGATTATTGCTGTAAATATGTTTAATTCTTTGTAAACCTCGTTGTTTTAAGTCGTTTAGTACTACTGTTCAGTAGTTTTCGTTTTTATCATCATTTAATCAAATACATATAATCTGATGATTATTAGAGTTCTCAGTAATTAAATAGTAATATTCATTAAATTTATCATCAAAGTCATTTTTGATATTTATTTTATTTAAATAAAGCGAATCACAAACTTTTTCTATTGGTGTTTGCATAAAATCGCAGGCATTGTTTATAACAGCATGAGCAAAATTATTTTGAATTTCCTTGTCATAACTAGACATAATATTAGATAAATATTCTATTTTATCAGAACTCTTTACATTGTGTGCATATGAAAAGAAAATATTAGGTAAAAAAGCAGGACTTTCGCGATTATATTTTTGGATAAAAACTGAAACAAACCTAGTTGTTCTTAGTCTAGGATGATAAATTTTTATTTTACCTATTTGTGTATTCAGGGTACGCTCGTAAAAACCATTTTTGGAATTAATATTTTTTGATACCTGGATTTTCCGATTATTTTTAATATAACTATATAACTCGCTTCTTAAAATATAATCTATAAAGAATTGCATTTGTTGCTTTAGAATATCAAGTTGTTGCCCTTGTGTTAAGATTGGTTTTTTCATAGTTTCTCCTTATAAATACACTTTATTTATTATAAATTTAAAGGTATAAAATTAATTTATTATAAAAATAACAAAATTAGACATTATAAAAATTCTTGTGTATTTTAATAAAATCTAAGTTATATCCTTAAAAAGGTAAGCAGAATATATAATAGCATCTTATCAGAAAAATTTAAAAATTTTTTTTGAAAAACCCGCAAAATAAAGCGAACAAAAGTAATCTTTTGTTCTTTTGCTTTATATTTTGCAGGTTTTTCAATACCAAATCGAAGTTTAACCAATATTTCTAAATCCGTTTGTTGCTCTAAAACTTCTGTCAATATTTCAGTTATCAAAAATATGTGCTAAAAGCAGTGATAAACTTTCCGAACTAGGAAATGAAACCTTTCTTTTTAAAATCAATTTCATATTCGAGTTTAAGGAT
>NZ_JBTHHJ010000033.1:0-1867 GCF_054353855.1 Mycoplasma sp. 4423 | reverse complement strand
CCTGCATTTCCCACTTAAGTGGGATTTTTTATTTGATTATTTAACTCTCTTATATATAAATATATAAGAGAAACTTGAAAATTATTTTATTTTTTTCTTACGTTTTCTTACTGTTATGTTATAATTTTATTATGAAAAATGAATTAAAAGTTTTTAATGTATCAGGAAATAAAAAAGGTATCACCTATAAGTATGTAGGTTGATACAAAGGGGAAGGTGATAGAAATTATGTGCGATGATTTAGTCTAGGACTGATAAGCGAACTTGAAAAAATTAACAAGGATGCAATGAATATACTAAAAAGAAGAGTAAAGAAATTTTCAAAAAATGATAATCCAGATCTTGTAAAGGCTGCATTGCTAAGTTCGCTTAGAGAAAACCAAATTAAAGGTGTACATATCAAAATGGGAAATAAATTAATATACGAATTGATAGATGAATACAATATATTTAACTGCATGTCACAGCAAGAAAAGCATAAAAAACTTAAATATGTTTTCTATTATTTGATTTCTCGTAGAATTACCGAACCATCAAGTATTTTACGAAGTTTTATTTCTCAAAAAGAATATATAGAAAGTCAGGAAGTTTCAAAAAATACATTCTATAGAACCTTAGATTTTGTTGCAGAAAACCAAAATACACTCTTACAAAAATTAAATGAAATGGTTTTAAAGAAAACAAATAGAAGCGAGAGTGAAATTTATTTTGATTCAACAACTGTTTATTTTGAAACCTTTAAAAGAAAAGGTTACAAGAAAAATGGTTATTCTAAGGATGGTAAATTTAAAGAAGATCAAATAGTTATAGGTTTGGCTTGTGACCGAAATGGAATACCATATCACATCAAAATATATCGTGGAAATACAGCTGATCCTAGAACATTTATCCCTTTTATTTTAGAAGTTCAAAAAACTTATAATGTTAATGATTTAACTGTTGTAGCCGATCGCGGAATGAGTACTAATTCTAACATTAGATTTTTGGAACAAAAAGGATTTAAGTTTGTTATCTCGTATCGAGCAAGAAAAGGGGGTAAAAAATTCAAAGAATTATTATTAGAAAAAAGTGGATATATACAACTAAATAATGATGTTGTTTATAAAGAAGAAATAGCAATTTCAACTTTTCATAAAAAACGACCTAATGGACATCTTCGTCGAAAAATCATTACATATAGTATAAAAAGAGCTAAAAAAGATAAAGCTGACCGAGACAAGATGATAGAAGATTTTCAAAAGAAACTTGATAAAAATGGGTATATAGACCCAAGTAAAATGATTTCAAGTTATAAATGTCAGTTTTTCAGACAAGTATCAAATCTAAAGTTTGAACTTGATGTAGATAAAGTAAACAGACATAAAGAATTTGATGGAATTTATGTTTATGAAACTAACTTAATGGATGAAAAAGTAGATAAAATAATGAATATTTATAAAAATCAATGAAAAATTGAAGAAAATTTTAGAAGTTTAAAGACTTATTTAGAAATAAGACCTGTTTATGTTTGAGTTGAAGAACATATCATCGGACATATGTTAATATGTTTTGCATCATTAGTAATATTGAAATTTCTTGTTTATCTTTTCAAAGAATTTCATATGAAAACAGGTATTTCATATGAAATAACAGAAGAAAAATTAATAAATCTTATTTCTAATGTTTCGATTTCAAACAAAGTTGATATATACACAAATGAAGTTATAGAAAGTATAAGAAACGAAATTACAGGATTTAATTTCGAAGAAGGTTGAACACTTTTTAATGATTACTGTGAAACAGTAAGAAAAAATTATTAAAAAAATTCGTTTTTGCCTATGTTTAAGGCTTAAACGATTTTTTAATACATTAAAGTGGGAAATTCAGG
>NZ_JBTHHJ010000032.1:0-3236 GCF_054353855.1 Mycoplasma sp. 4423 | reverse complement strand
ACATAGTTAGCCGTTGCTTTCTGACAAGGTACCGTCAAGGTATTAACATTTCCTTTAATACTTTTTCTTCCCTTATAACAGCAGTTTACAACCCGAAGGCTGTCATCCTGCACGCTGTGTCGCTCCATCAGACTTTCGTCCATTGTGGAAAATTCCCTACTGCTGCCTCCCGTAGGAGTCTGGGCCGTATCTCAGTCCCAGTGTGGCGGATCAGTCTCTCAACCCCGCTAAACATCATCGTCTTGGTAGGCCTTTACCCTACCAACTAACTAATGCTCCGCACCCCGATCTCTTAGTGGAGCAAATGCTCCTTTAATTTAACTTTTATGCAAAAGTTAAAGGTATCCAGTATTAGCGATAATTTCTCATCGTTATCCTAATCTAAAAGGTACGTTAAGTACGTGTTACTCACCCATTCGCCGCTAAGTTATAAATAACTTCGCCCGACATGCATGTATTAGGCACACAGCCAGCGTTCATCCTGAGCCAGGATCAAACTCTCGAAAAAATTGACTGTCATGTTTTATATCTAGTTTTCAAAGAACTTTTACTTATAGTAAAATATAAGCAATAATTATTATATTGCAAACAAAAATAAACAAAATTATTTTATTTTTTGAATGCTTAACTATTATATGATAAAAAATAAAAAATAAAAATTTTATTTTATATTTTCTGAATATATTAACTCTAAATTTTTTAACTTTATTAATTCAAATCCTTTATAATCAATATTCATATCTTTTAGTTTTATAAAACTTTTAAAGTATCAAACATTAAACGAAAAAGAAATAAAAAAGAAGATTACAAAGAAACAATAAAGGAGAATATCTATGAATTTTTCATAAAATTCATTTTGTAAATATTTTAATAAAAACATCAAAGAGATAAAAACAATAAGATAAATTATATAAAAAGTAATCATCGAAAATGTCAATCGCATTAATCTTAACGAATATTTGCAATTTATGTATTTATTATAATCATTGAGATTACAGCTTAATCGATATGAATCTAATAAGATGTCATCATAAATTAATGGAACAAAGATGAATATTGCTCTTTTTACCTTGTTATTGAATTTTACCTTATACATTAACTTTGTTAGAAGTATCGCTCTCATTACATAAGATATAATCAAAATTAAAATAATTATCAAATATTCAATAATGTTTGTTTGAAAGATGTAAAAATTAATATTCAATTCATTAGTTAGTTCATGTGATAGTTTACTAAGGATAAAAATTGATAGTAATAATCCTAAAATTAAAATAGTCATCATTATAATTAATATCCAACTTGTAATCGGTACCATTAATTCGATTCACTTTTTAGTTTTCTTTTTCATTTAAAAATTATAAAATATTAATAACAAAATAAAACTATTTAGGTAAATTATGAAAAAATTAAAAAAATATATGTTGATTCATTCATCGCTTATTGCTGCTTCTGCAACTGTGATTGGGGTAGTTTTATTTAGTGATATAGGTATTTTTGCAAACAAAAGCACCGACAAATTAAATGATTCAAAAAATCAAAAGCAAAATTTTGTTAATTTTGATATCGACACAAATTCAAAACCTGATTTGCTTAATAAGCAGAATCGAGCAGATATTAATATTTATTTCACAACCCGCGGAACAGATGTGTATTATGATTTAATTCGACTATCAATGCTATCTAAGAGTGAAAATTATTTTTTTGTTTTACCTAATAATTCGCTTGTTCAAAGTAGAATGGACGCTAAATTATTAGAGAATTTTTATAACAACCAAAGAGTTGATGTAAAAAATAAAAATTCTAAAGTAATTAAGATTAAAAAAGGTGAAGATGAAGCAGTTTTATCACAAGTTGAACATATAATTAATTCAAATCCATACAAAAGAATCAACATTTGAACTAATTCTAATAATTTTGAACGTTCTGTTGATTATGCTAATTTATCGACTTACAAAAATGTGCAAATTAACGGATTAAATCAAGATACATCAATTGGTTTTAGTATTTTATATAAAGGTTTTGATCCAAAATTTCGCAGTGAATATTTTGATTCAACAAACAAGGTTTGAAATTTGTATAAAGGAAAATTCTTAAATTCATATAATCAGTATCTTTTATCAATAAACTTTAATCATATTAATTATTATTGAAGCACATCTGAAATAGCCAACAGATTTAATGAAAATTATCTAAAAAATAATTTTGCTTATTTTAATGATGATAATGAAACTTTGAATAATTTGCTTACTAAAACAAAAAGTTCTGATAATAAATACTTAATAACTTATTTTACTAATATTATTGGAAATAATTGACAAAAAACTAGAGATATAATTGAAAGTGATATTTATAAAAATAAAAAGAAACCCTTATTAGTTTTAGGTCGTGGAAGCAAAAGCGATTTTAATGATTTAATAACTGTTGTAGCAAAATATGCAAACGATTATAATATATATTATAAATCAGATCCGGGTGCTGATGCAGTTTATAAAGATATCGATTTATTGCTTCATCCAGGTAATAAAATTTCATATACACAAAATACTTATATAAATAATGTTGTAACAACACAAAAACAAGAATATACAATTTCACAAAACACTATCGTAAGAACAATTGATAACTTTTTAAGTTATGAAGACTTAATTAAATATCATGCAAACCAAACAGATGGTTTTTGATTTAATAAATATATAAGTTTTAAAGAAGATGATGATAATTTAAAACTAATTAACAACAAACGTAATGAATTTAGTGATTTTATCGGTTATTTTAATGTTGATAATGTTTATATTTCATCAGATTCTAATAACAGTAAAATCAGAAATATGTTCCAATCGCAATTAGATAAATTGATTTCTTCTATTGCAACAGAAAACTACAAAATCGATATCAAAACAGAAGCAATAAATATCCCAATTGACCAACTAAAACCCAGTGACTTTATCTTTTCAAGCAATGATAACTCTTTATTTGTAGTTCCTGCATTAAAAGATATTAAAATCATAAATTTTGATCGCTCAAAAAAATCAATTACATTTAAATATCCAATAACAGTAAGAATTTTTGTTTGAACTAACAGCAGTATTTCGAAAATATATGAAAATTTCAAGGATACTCGTGTTTTTAATCAGTTAAAATAAATCATTTAAGTCCATAAAACAGACTTAAATGATTTTTGTTATACTCCTGAATTTCCCACTTTAATGTATTAAAAAATCGTTTAAGCCTTAAAC
>NZ_JBTHHJ010000031.1:0-3278 GCF_054353855.1 Mycoplasma sp. 4423 | reverse complement strand
TGTATATTGTTCTTTTCCTATATTATTAATTAAATCATTTCTTTCTAATTTTTTATTTTCCATATTAAAACTCCTCACAATTATTAACTTTTAAAATTATAATTAAGCATATAATACAAGATTATCTATTTTCTTTATTGATACAAAAAGGTAAATAAAATAGTCTTTTTTCTAAGATATTATAATTCTACCATTTTGTTGTTAGTCCTTAAATAAGATTTTATAATTTAATAAAATTTTGAAATTCTTTTTGTTATTTTTTCAATTACAACAGAATTTTATTATAATTAAATAAATAATAACTTAGATATAGGAGTATATATGAAAAAAACAATCAATGATGTTGTTTTAAAAGACAAAAAAGTCTTAGTTAGAGTGGATTTTAATGTTCCATTAAAAGACAGTATTATTTATTCTACTAAAAGAATTACAGCAGCACTACCTACTATTCAAAAAATTATCAGCGATGGTGGTAAAACCATATTATTCTCTCACCTCGGAAGAATTAAGTCAAAAGATGAATTAAGAGAAAAATCACTTAGACCAGTATCTGCTGAATTATCTCGTTTATTAAACAAAGGCGTTATCTTTGTCCCTTATACCAAAGGTGAAGTATTAGAAAAAGCTATTAATCAAATGAAACCAGGTGATGTTTTGATGGTTGAAAACACCCGTTTTGAAGATTTAAATGATAAAGCAGAAAGCAAAAACAATCCAGATCTTGGTAAATACTGAGCATCATTAGGAGATGTATTCATTAATGATGCATTCGGAACTGCACATAGATCACATGCATCAAATGTTGGAATATCTAAAAATATGAGCGAATCTGCTTTAGGATATTTAATGGAAAAAGAAGTAACATCCCTTAAAAAAGTATTGAACAATCCAGAACATCCATTTGTTGCTATTATAGGTGGAGCTAAAGTATCAGATAAAATCCAAGTTCTTGAAAACTTAATTCAAAGAGTTGACAAAATGGTTATTGCTGGCGGTATGGCATATACATTTTTAAAGGCTACTGGTTATGCAATTGGTGAATCATTAGTAGAAAACGATTTTGTTGCTCTTGCTAAGGATTTCTTAGTTAAATACAAAGATAAAGTTGTTTTACCTGTTGATCATGCAGTTGCGAAGGAATTTAAAGATGTTACACCAGAATTCCATGCTGGGGGAATCAAAGATGGATATATGGGATTAGATATTGGTCCTAAATCTTTAGAATTAGTTAAACAAACTCTTCAGGGAGCAAAAACTGTTGTTTGAAATGGACCTGTTGGTGTTGCTGAATTTGAAAACTTCCGTAACGGAACCGACACCGTATGTAAAGCAATAGCAGAACTAAAAGATTGCTACTCAGTTGTAGGTGGTGGTGATTCACTTGCTGCTGTAGAAAAACTTGGAATGTCAGATAAATTCTCACATGTATCAACTGGTGGTGGAGCAAGTTTAGAATTATTGCAAGGACTTCAACTACCTGGAGTTTCTGCTATTCAAGATAAGAAATAAATGAGTTCGTTTATACTATGTATAAACGAATTTTTTATATTTTCTTAATAATGTGAAAATATTAAATTTATATTCCATAAATAAACAAAAATCCACAAGTTTTTTGTGGTTTCTGTTTTTTTTTTTTTGCTTTATCATATGAAAAGTTAAAATAAAAATCAAACAAGAAAGGAAAAATGACAGAAAAAACAAGATTATTATTTAGATTAAACCTTGCTACATTAATATTAAGTTCAATTACAATGCTTTTTTGGATTATAACAACTGCATCAGTGTTATTATTAATTATAAATTATGGTTGATTTGAATTTAATAGGATTACTATACTTGGTTCATCTATAACATATACTATATTTACGATATTAAATTTATTTGTATATTTAACAATTATTAGTTTGTTGATATCTATTTTTGCAATAACCTTACAAGAAAGAGAAAGGGATGAAGCCATAGCAAGAACTAAAAACTTTGCTATTTCAAATTTTGCTTTAATTCTTGGTGCTCAGCTTGTTTCGTGAATACCTGTTGTATCGTTAATTGGATTAATTATCCAAATTGTTATTACTGTTTTATTAGCGATATCTATTGCAAGATTGAAGAATAATGAAAGTTCAATAAATACAAAATTCGAACAATATAGTTATACAGACAACAGATTTTCCAGTTATGCTAATAACACATCATTTGACCAAAGTTATAACACACAATCTAATAGTAATAATTCATATTCCAAGAATAGTGTTAATTTTGATAAATTCATTCAAAAGAAAGATTAATAAAATTTCCAATAATACCATTTAAATATAACACTAGGATTAAATCCTAGTGTTATTATATTTACATATATTCATTTATAATATGTAAAGTTAGGAATATATGAGACAAAGAAAATTATTATTTAATTTAGCAATTGCATCATTTGTTTTAAGCTTAGTATGTATGGCATTGTGAGCATTTACATCTTATTTCACATTATCATGAAATTTTGTACCATATAAAGGATCAATAGAGTTTAATTTTTCATCTTTGCTGATTTCTTCAAATTTCTATGCTATTATCATTTTTAGTCTACCAGAAATTCTTGCATCATTAATATATATCAGTATAACAATAATGATTATTATAATGCTTGTAATATCAATGAAGTTATTTAAAAACCAAATAATAAGTAAATCAATTTTAAGACTTTGTATAAGTATATTTTCTTTAATAATACTAGCCTTTCCTTTTGCTTGGGTTCCTGTGATAAGCACTTTTTCCTTAGCAATTCATGTTGTAATAACAGTGTTATTAGTTGTAATATTTGTAAAGGTAAAAATAGAAAGTAATAGAAATGTTATTTATTAAACAATTACCAATCAATATGTAGTAAAATATTTACATATATTTTATAAGGAGAATTATGAACAAAGAAATAAATACATCTGATGAAACTTTAACACAGTTGCAAGAAAAATATTTAAAGGAAATAGATAGAATTTCTTCTAAGGAATTAAACACAGATCAAAAAAGATGGGCAGCGCAGATAATCAAAAGATTTAATGATAATGAATTAGAATACATTTTTCAATTTATCGCTCAAAGAATAAAAATCGGGTTTCGTTTCGATGTTGCTCCCGAGAGCAACAACCAAAGCATTGCTTTGCTTAAAAAGAACGAAAAATTATCTTTTAAATTTAAAGATTCTAAATCAACAGATAATTGTTTGATCATTGGTGAAAACTATGATGCTTTAAAGAATTTAATAGTAATTGAGAGAGAGAGAGAGA
>NZ_JBTHHJ010000030.1:0-4405 GCF_054353855.1 Mycoplasma sp. 4423 | reverse complement strand
ATATCCCGATTTTTTAATGCTTTGCAAACAAAAACAAGCATATATACTTGTTTTAATGAATTATAAAATCCATATGTCTTTTAAGGTCTCTAATTTTGCTCTCTGGTATCAAACTACCGATAAGCAATAAAGCAATTCCGGTGAAAATTAATGAATCAGCAAAATTAAATGTGCCATCTCTGTTTAAAAAAGGTATAAAGAAGATGTCTTTAACATAACCACTAAAAATAAAACGATCTAACATATTACCTAAATCACCTGCCAATATTATTCCTACAAATATTGCACGTATTTTATTATGTTTATCTAAAAACAATCCATATGTTAAAATAAAAATAAACAAAATGATTGAAATGGTTTGAATTAAAGTTGTATTACGAGTTTTAGCAAAAGTAATTCCACCGTGTCAGATGCTTCGTATCCCAAGTAGTGGCGAAACTGTGTAACTATTTAATATAGATTCAGCAGGAAATCTTTGACCATTATAAGATACTTCAAAATTTTGATCCAAAGTTTTTATTGAACCGTGATTAAATAATAGATTCTTTGTCATCTGATCTATAAATAAAAAAACTATTAATGAAGCAAAAATAAATATATAAGTTATTAAAATACGTTTTTTATTTACAGATAAGTAGTTTTTTAATATTTTTATTTTTTTATTCATGAAACTCTCTTACAATTTGCTCACATTGATTACATAAATCATTTTTAACATTTTCTTTATCAAAATGATTTCAACATCTTAAGCATTTTAATGAATCAAATTTTTCAACTTTTAATTCATTTCCCTGTGTTATTTTTCCTACCATTAATAATGTTTTTAAATCAAGTTTAGCTATTAAATCAGATGTTTTAGGTAAAAATAATTCTAATTCATTTGATCGCTTCACTAAATTAGCTTTAATCGCATTTTCAATTAGCACATTAACTTTATCACGTAGTTCAAAAAATTCTTTATATGAAGTAATTAATGTTGCATCATATGCTATTTCAGAAAGTTTTGGTAAATTTTCTAAAAATACTGATTCATATTTATCTTTTTTATTAAAGAACTCATATGCTTCTTCGGATGTGGTAGGTAAAATCGGAGCAAGCGCTATTATAAGAAATTCGACTATCTCATACATATTTGCAAGTGTCATAAGTCGTTGTGGATCGTTTAATGAACGAACATACAAAATATCTTTGGTAACAGACAAATAGAAGCTAGAAAGCTCAACAACATAGTTTGAAAGCAGTTTTACAACCATTAAAAACTTATATTCGTCATATGCTTTAATTACATTGTATTTTAATTCTTGAAGTTGTTGATAAATAAACTTATGGATTCCGGTTCTTTTAATGTCTTTAGAATATTCAAAATTATTTAAGTTACCAAGCAAGAATTTAATAGTATTTCTTAATTTACGGTATATTTCGGTATTTTGATTTAAAATATCTTCACTTATTGAAATGTCACCTTGATATTCTGAATTTGCAACTCATAATCTTAAAATCTCTGCACCTCGTTTATTGATAATATCAGAAGGTTCAACAGAATTACCTTTTGACTTAGACATCTTATTTCCCTTAGCATCTACAACGAAACCATGTGATATAAGATTTTTATAAGGTGTTAATCCTTTATATGCAACTGAATTAATAATTGATGAGTTGAATCAACCACGATATTGATCAGTTCCTTCTAAATATAAATCATATGGTGATTGTAAATTCGGTTCTATTACAGCAGCTACACTTGAAACACCTGAATCGAATCAAACATCCATAATGTCTTTTTCCTTAGTAAAACCTTGATTTTGATATTTTAAAGGTAATAATTCTTCGGTTGATTTTTCTCATCAAATATCAGTTCCATATTTTGCTACTAAATCTATAACATGATCAAATAATTCTGAATCAAAAACTGGTTTTCCATCCTTATCATAAAAGATAATTAGTGGAACTCCTCAACTTCTTTGACGTGAAATAGTTCAATCAGAACGATTTTGGATCATTGAATATAAACGTTTTTTCGGTCATGCTGGATAAGTAGTAACATTATTTTCAATTTGATCTAAAATTTGCTCTCTAATTTTGTCAATTGAAACAAATCATTGTGGTGTCCCGCGAAAGATAATTGGTTTATGAGTTCTTCAATCATGTGGGTATGAGTGCTTAAATCTTTCAAAGTGTAATAATTTGTTTGCTAAAAATTCTGATATTTTCTTATTTGCATCCTGATAAAACATCCCATCAAAATCAGTATTGGTATTTTCAATATAACCTTTATCACAAATATGCATAATCATCTGTAACTTATTTTTTTGTCCAATTAAAAAGTCATCTTCACCAAACATCGGAGCAATATGAACTAAACCAGATCCTGATTCAACACTAACATGATGTCCGATCACTAATGGAGCATGAAACTTCAAAATTGGTGTTAAATATTCAATATTATAATTTAAAATTTGCGAACCTTTAAAAACTGAAACAATATCATATGTATCTCAACCACATTTTGATGCAACAACAGTTAATAAATCAATTGCAATAATATAAAAACTTCCATTATTTTTTACACGAGCATATTCAATATCTAAACCAATTGCTACCGCTGCATTAGCCAATAATGTTCATGGAGTTGTAGTCCAAATCACTAAATTATCACCAGTTTTAACATTTTCAAAATTACTTGCTACAACTTCAAAAGCAACATATATTGATGGTGAAATTACATCTTGGTATTCTACCTCAGATTCGGCTAAAGCACTTTGGGAACTAGGTGATCAAAATACAGGCTTTAATCCTTTATATACCAATCCATCCATTACCATCTTTTTAAAAACCTTTAGCTGCATAACCTCATATTGTTTATCTAAGGTTATATATGATTTTGAATAATCGGTAAATAATTGCAAGGATTTAAGTTGGTTTCGTTGGTTATTAACTTGTTGTAAAGCATATTGAGCTGCTTTTTTACGTAAAATTACAGGATTAAGTTCATCCTTATTTAATTTGCTTTCAGTAAGCATTTTATGCTCTATTGGTAAACCATGTGTATCTCAACCAAGAACAAATGGTGAATAAAACCCTGATAAAGATTTATATCTAACAATAATATCCTTTAAAACTCTGTTTAATGTATGACCAACATGAATACCTCCATTAGCGTATGGTGGACCATCGTGCAAGATATACTTTGGGTTATTTTTATTTTTTGATAATACTTTTTGGTAAATTTTAGAACTTTCCCAAAACTGACGATATTTTGGTTCTTTAACTAATAAATTAGCTCTCATTTCATAATCAGTTTTTGGCATATTTAATGTCTTTTTATAGTCCATATTTTTCTCCTTTTTTATATCTATATATTTTAGCAAAAAAATAAAAATTGCTATATTTTATAAACTAATTTACTGCAGTTTATAAAATATAGCAATTTTTGATGGTGGCTCCGGCAGGAATCGAACCAGCGACACACAGAGCTTCAATCTGTTGCTCTACCAACTGAGCTACAGAGCCAATGGCGGTCCAGACGGGGATCGAACCCGCGTTCTCCTCCGTGACAGGGAGGCGTATTAACCACTTTACCACTGAACCATTGGTTGCGGAAACAGGACTCGAACCTGTGACCTTCGGGTTATGAGCCCGACGAGCTACCAAACTGCTCCATTCCGCGATATGTTCTATAAATTCATATTATGTTAAGTTATGGTGGCGGGTGATGAGGGATTCGAACCCCCGCGGGCCGTAAAGCCCCTGGCAGTTTTCAAGACTGCTCCCTTCAACCGGACTTGGGTAATCACCCATATTGGTGGACCCAACAGGATTCGAACCTGTAACCAACCGGTTATGAGCCGGTTGCTCTAACCGTTGAGCTATAGGTCCATTTCCGAATTTATAGATTTTTTGGTAGCACCAAAGAGAGTCGAACTCTTGACCTTCCGGGTATGAACCGGATGCTCTAACCAACTGAGCTATAGTGCCATAAATGGTGGAGAGTATGGGATTCGAACCCACCACCTCCTGCGTGCAAGGCAGGCGCTCTAGCCAAATGAGCTAACCCCCCGAAATGGTGAAGAAGACAGGATTTGAACCTGCGACCACTACAGCCCAAATGTAGTGCTCTACCAAACTGAGCTACTTCTCCGTGTATTGGCTATAGTATTATACAATAAAACTATATATATCAAAAAAAACTTTTCTTATTTATTGCTAATATATTTTAGCATAATTTTGTAAAAATAAAAACATAAAATTTTAGATTTTTATTTTATCATTCTTGCTATATTAAAATATTTTTATGTTAATTAAATTTCTTTATTCTTGTTTGTGTTTTAAATTAAAAAATGCCCCTTAGGCATAGTCCTTTGAAAACTGAATAGTAATTATAATTCATTAAAATGTCTTGAATACA
>NZ_JBTHHJ010000029.1:0-4633 GCF_054353855.1 Mycoplasma sp. 4423 | reverse complement strand
AATATGCAGAGATGATACAATGTTAATTTTCTGTTAATTTTTATGTCCTTGTTTACACAAACACAAGAAATTATAAAAGAGGAAAAAGTTTTACAACAACCTAAGATAGAAAGTGCATTGGTTTCTAATATAATTTCAAATGACAAGAAAGAAACATCTAATTTAAAAGTCATTAAATCGTTAAATATATCTGCATTATTTTTTGTAACATTGAATTTAGTAATTTTAATTATTAATTTATTAATTGATACTTTTCTTTCTTCTCTTTATTTATATGATGATGTGTATGTGGTGAAATATTGAATTAATGTATTAAATTATGTTTTTATTATAACTGCATTTCTTATTAGCATATTTTTATTTGTTAAAATTACAATAATAAATAAATCTGAATTAACAAAAAAACTTAAATCTTTCTTTTTATTAGTGGTATTAATGATTCTTTTTGTATTAGTATTATCTCCGTTTAATTTAAATCTACTAATGAATATTAGTGCCTTTTCAAATTGGCACCGAGAAAGTTACCCAAATTGAAGTATCAATAGTTTCGATGTACCTAAAGAAACACCAATATATTTTACAAATTTATGAATAATCATATTACTTGTTGTCGTAATTATTTTACTTTCATACACACAAAATTATTTAAATAAAGAATATAAAAAGTTGTATATAAATTCAATAATAAATTGAATATAAGATAAAATTATAATCTAATTCTTCGAAATTCAACTCACTTTTATAAAAAATATTTGTAAGAGAATTTAACAAGTTATCTAAATTATCTAAATATAATAAAATGGCAACAATAACAACTATTTCCCACCATCCTCATCAATCCATCATATCTATATATTTATATTTTTTATTTTAAAAAAAGTTTATAATATGCAAGATATACATTTTAATTAACAGAAAGGTAAAATATGAAAAAAGTAGCAATTAACGGATTCGGAAGAATTGGTAGATTATTTTTCCGTAGATTATTAGAACAAAATTCAAACTTAGAAGTTGTTGCAGTTAACGATCTTACAGATTCAAAAACCCTAGCACACTTATTAAAATACGATACAGCATTTGGTAAATTAGGTGTTGAAGTAGTAGCTAAAGATGGTGCTATCGTTGTCGATGGGAAAGAAATTAAAGTATTCGCAGAAAGAGATCCTGAAAATCTTCCATGAGCTGAACTTGGAATTGATGTAGTTATTGAATCAACTGGATTCTTTACTAAAAGAGATGGTGCTTCAAAACACTTAAAAGCGGGTGCTAAAAAAGTTGTTGTTTCTGCACCATCAGAAAAAGATGTTAAAACTATTGTATTTAATGTAAACCACAATGAATTAACAAGTGATGATACACTTATCTCTGCAGCATCATGTACAACAAACTCATTAGCACCTATGGTTAAAGTTTTAGTCGATAACTTTGGTATTAAATCTGGATTTATGACAACTATCCATGCATACACAGGAGATCAAAGACTTCAAGATGCTCCACATAGAGACTTACGTAGGGCTCGTGCAGCAGCAGCAAATATGGTTCCTACTTCAACAGGAGCAGCAAAAGCAATTGGTTTAGTAGTTAAAGAAGCAGCAGGAAAATTAGACGGTTCAGCAATTCGTGTACCATTAATTACAGGTTCATTAGTAGACTTAACTGTTTTATTAGAAAAACAACCTACAGTTGAAGAAATTAATGCCGCAATGAAAGCAGCAGAATCAGAAAGTTTCAGATATGAAACCGATGAAATTGTTTCTTCTGATATTATTAAAGAAACACATGGATCAGTATTTGATTCAAAATTAACTTCAATCAAAGAATCGTCAGAAGGTAACTTATATAAACTCTTCTCATGATATGACAATGAAATGTCATATGTATCACAACTTGTTAGAACAGTTATTTACTTTGCTAACTTATAATAAGCATAATAAAATCCGGTTCCCCGGATTTTTTATACTATTTTGACATCGCATCAAATTGTCATAATCATTTATCTAATGATAATAGCACTTCATCAAAAATAGGTTGAACTCTAGCACTTCATTCAAAACTTTCAGCAAGTTGTAAAAGTATTTTTAAATCATTCACAAGCACTTTAAGAGCTTGTTTATAATCAAAGATTTGTGAAGTTAATTCAGTGATTTTAGAAGCTTCTAGCACTTCTGTATAACTTCCTAAAGCGACTTCACCTTTCATAACAACTTTTTCAGCAATCTCATCTACAAAATTTAAAACATCATCTTTTAATTTATCACTTTGTGCATGAATTTCAAAGAATTCTAATCCTTTAATGTTTCAGTGGATGTTATTAATTTTTTGATAAAACACTTGTAAGCTTGCTTGCATTTCTTTTAATTTTTGTATTTCATTCATATTTCCTCCTTGATTTATTTTACCATATTCATATGATATACAAATCTTTACTATTACAACATACCATAGAAGATGGTATAATTTAAAAAAGGAGAAAAAGTGAAATTTAAAGCAAAGTTTTTTGTTACTAGTGGACTAGTTGCATCAATTGCTCCTGTAGTAATTGTTGCATCTTGCAGCAGCGAAAATAAGCAAACTCTAGCTACTTCATTTACAAAACTTTATATCAATCAATGACAAGAAGTTAAAAATAAGTCAGTAAAAACAAAAACTCAATTCGAAATTGAAAAAGCTATTGATAAAATTATTTTAAATCAGGATTCTCAGTTATTACAAAAAGTAAACAAATTGATGATAAATACCTATAAATTGCTTCCTGTAATTAATACTGAAATAAATTCAGGTTCATTTGATTATGCTAAAAGTTTTAAAGTAGGTGATGCTAATTCATACAAGGATGTGTTAAATCTTTTAAAAGAAATGATGCAGAAAGCAGAAGATATCCTTTTAGATAATGAAAATTAAGCATCTAGTTCCTAGATGTTTTTATAAAATTGATACAAGTTCTTCACTAAAATTCGAAATATCTTTCATCTTTGAAATAGATAAGGTTAATTTGTAATTAACCTTATTATCAGGATTCATTTCTACTAATTTTTTTAATTTACCATTGATATTTATTCAGTGACCACGTTGTTCTTTTTGGTGGATGTATTTAAAACTAGTTTTTGGGATAATGCGATAATAAGCATTGGTTAAAGAAAAGCCGATGCATATTAAATAATCATAATTATAATTCGGATTTAAACCATTGAATTGAAAGGTTTGATTTTTTCTACCTAATCTCGCTGATTTAATTTCCAGCAAGATTTTTCTTGGTTTTTCAATTACAATATCATATTCATTATGAATGCTTTTTCATTTTTTTGATGCATCAAAATCTATATTAAGTTTTTTAAGAATTTGTTTAACAAACTCTTCACCGATGCTACCAATCGCATTTCCTTCGAACTCAATAATCTTTCAAAAGATATTTTCTGTATTCTTTTTATCCAAACCTAATCGATGATATTTATCTTCAATTATTTTTAGTAATAAATTATTTATATCCATTAAAACTCCTTTTCAAAGCCATTATCTAACAGTAAATCATAAATATGGCTTTTACCAATATGTCTACATGAATTTGTAGCAAGCGAACTATATTTATTTCAGTCTGCATTGATTAAAATGTTTTTAAGATTATCTGCTATTTTTGCATCAGATGTTTTTATCTTAATTGCTACTCCACTACCATATTTAACATCATTGAAGTCATATACAACAGAATTTCTCTTAAAAAATGTCGATGCAAGATAAAAATCAGCTTTCTCTTCAAAAATCCAGTGCTTACCACATTCGCGATTTTTAGCAGTAGATACTGTATATATATCTAAATACTTACTAAAAGGGTTCTTTTTACCTAATGAATACCAATTAAAAGTATTTAATTTATCATTTATATGATTTTTCGATCATATTTGAAATACACACTTAACATCTACATCAGAGTTATCAGAAGTATAAAAAGAATTCTTAGGTAACTGTTCACTATAGATTAAATTTAAACCTTTTACACGATATCGTACACTACCTTTTCCTTTGCTATCAAAAAACATTGGTAATATGAAGCAAACAAAATCTGCATCCTTGGAATAATTTATAAACTCTAGAGCCAAAACTCCACGATGTCCAAATGGGGGATTACCAATAACTATAAATGGTTTATTAGGAAGTTGATATTTTAAGTAATTACTTTTTATGACATCACTTCTTTTAGGGTCTAAATCTATACCAATTCTTTTATTAATTGGTAATAAATCCAAAAAACACCCTTCACCTGTACTAGGTTCAATTCAAAGATATTTGTTTATATCTTCATATTGTGAAATAATTTCTCTTGTTTTATGATAAAGACTTTGGGCAATATTATGTTTAGTAAAATATTGATCTAGTTTGTTTTTACGATTTATCAACATAGATTTACCATTAACATATTTTAATTTTTCCATTTATCCCTCTTTTATGATGCATTATATACATAAAAATATTAATAATAAGAATTATATTATATATTAAAAGTTAATTAAATAAGTTGTCTATGTTTATACTATATTTATGTATAAAATTTGTGTTTGCTAATGTGCAAAAACTTCCAGAAGGAGTAAAGTAGGACAAAAAGATTAACAATTAATTCTGTTAATCTTTTTGTTTTATT
>NZ_JBTHHJ010000028.1:0-4826 GCF_054353855.1 Mycoplasma sp. 4423 | reverse complement strand
TGCCTATGTTTAAGGCTTAAACGATTTTTTAATACATTAAAGTGGGAAATTCAGGGATATAATGAATAAAAAACGCAAACAAATTTAAATTAAAAATTGCCACAGCAATTTGCTATGACGATTCAAAGTTAAAAACTGCTGGTTTTATACTTTCTTGTATGTATGCTTTATGTTAAATTATTAGACATCTGAAGTTGCTAAGCTTATTTCGTTTCATAAATATTCAAAAAGATCCCTTACTTGCTGATCGCTTGGATTCTTATTAACAGTGATAGCCTTAGATTTATCAATATATTTTACATTCATAGTTATACGGGTTTTTTGTGAACTTTCTTCAGCTTTGTATTTAACACCTAATTGCTCTAAATTTATCAGTCAAAAATATAAATGATGCATTGTATCTTCTCTTTTATAATCTGGGACTAAGTTATATTGAGAAAATCCAGAATTTTTATTTCCTGTTTCATACATTAACAAATTTTTAGTCTTAAAGAATTCATCAATATCTTCATTATTTAAATAAATCTTTTGAAACTCTTCTTTGTTCATTTGTTTTAGTTTTTCATCTGTTAGAGTATTAATATCAAAATTAACTTTATCTTTAAATGTTTGATAATATTTCTTAACATAATTTAAATTAAATTTATCTAAAAATAATTGATTAAGTTCATCTACTGATTTAATAAAAACATATTTATCTCTGAATAAAGAATGAAATTCACCAGCATTTTCTTTGTTA
Organism: Mycoplasma sp. 4423; assembly: GCF_054353855.1. Classification (NCBI taxonomy): domain Bacteria; kingdom Bacillati; phylum Mycoplasmatota; class Mollicutes; order Mycoplasmatales; family Mycoplasmataceae; genus Mycoplasma; species Mycoplasma sp. 4423. The sequence goes on along the minus strand of NZ_JBTHHJ010000028.1, from coordinate 4,087 downwards.
TTTTCTCACATATAATAGAAGTAGTTTTCATAAATATTTTCAATGCTATTTTGCTCTTTATATTTTCTAACAATACCATTAAATTTTATTAAATTATAATCAAAATATTCTTTGTTACTGCTACTTGCACAACTAGCAACAATTAAAGGTGTTAATGCAGAAAAAGGAAAAATTCATTTTTTTATAAAATTCTTCATACTATTTTTCCTGCACTGTATATGTTAATGCTAAACTATCATTGATCGAATTATCAAATAGCACACCTGAATATTTTTTAACTTTTAATCTATAATATCCTGCTTCAGTAGTAATATACTCAAGTAACTCATCATTAGAGCTGCTTGATGTAATACTTTTAACTACATTTCAATTACCATTACTATCTTTTTTTTCTAAATATAAATCATAATCAGAAAACATCTTATTATCTTGTTTTTGTTTTAGTGTTTTTAAATTCAATCTTTCTTCACTAATATGATATTTATTTCATTCTGCTTTTTCCTTTGATAATCTTGCTCCTTCAACTGAATTAGCTATAACACCACCTAAAATCCCTAAAAACCATCATCAATTTACATTTGCATTGTAACTTGGTGAATTTTCAGGTGTCTCTAATAAACCAGCATTAAACAATCAAGAACTTGCTCCTTTAATTTTTTTACCTTTTGGAACATAAAAGGAACTAGTTCATAAAACAAAATCATTATCGGATTTTGAAACTTCTTTAGTTACTAAATTATCTGCAGCTTCTAGCATATTTTCAAAATCTATAATACCAGAACCATATTTTTGAGTATACCCATTTGCTTTGTAGTTAAGATTATTTACTTTTGGAGTTCTGGATGAAGCACCTATAATTGCTTTAATTGATTGTAATCTAATTTTGTCTTTGTTTAAGAAATCTCTTTCTCTTAATAATGTTGAAACTAGACCTGTAACAACAGGAGATGCAAAACTTGTACCAAGTGTATCTAAATAATTTCACTCACCTTTACTATTTTTATGTCATCTTTTATATAAATACCCTGGAGCAACCACATTAGGTTTAGAAGTGGAAACATAGCCATTTTGTAATAAATAATTAGAATATTCTGCTATTGATTCAGTAGGTTTTTGTGTGAATTCGTTAAAATCAAGTGCCCCTACTATTAAGTTATTAGGTGAAAGTGTATAACCGTTTAATCATTCGTTTTCTTTTTCTTTTTCATCATTTCCGTTTCCAGATGCAAATATGTTTACAACTCCATATTTTCTAGAAATATAGTCTAAAAATAAATTATCTTCATCGTATTTTGTTCATTCGTCATCATATTTCATGCCATAACTATGATTTATAACTCTTACACCTTTTTCTTTAACCATTCATTCAATAGTTTTTTGTCATTCGGCATTTTTAGTAAATGATGAAAAGAAAAGTTTTGAATATCTATCATATCCTTTTTCACCTGCTGTAATATTAGAAACTTCGTTTGCATGGTGACTTTTCTCGATATTTTTAACTGTATCTTGAAATTCTATGCCATATCTCTGGAAATTTTGTAATTTTAACAAATCGACACTTCCATTAACTTCTATAACACCAACATTTCCTTTTTTATTTCAATATCTGCTATTTTCTCTTTCTATTTGTTTTTTAAAGTTTACTATGTCTAAGTCTTTTGAATTATCTATTGTAATATCACGATTATAATAAACATCTGATTCTTCTTCTTTTTCATTATCTAAATTATCTGTATTAAATAATTGAATATTTTGTATTTCGTTTGGAAATACAATACCTTTATAAATTTCTTTTTTATATATAATGCTTTTGATAAAGTCTTTTCTTTGATTTTCGTTATCAAAATAGAATCAAACTATTGGCATCATTGAGCTTGTTTGATAGCTTTTGAAATATAAATTTGATTTTTTAATGTTTTCTATGAATTCATTATTTTTTTGGACAGTTCAGTTTTCATCTATTACTGAATTGTTTGCTTCATAATTCAATAAAAGTTTTAATTCATAATTATTGTTTACAGGAACATTCCTCACTGAGTTAAAAAGTTGTCCGTTTTTATTTATACGAACTTCTAATTTATTATTTTGATATCCTAAATATCAAGGTTTTACTTGATTTTTTAATACATTTGTAGTTGTTAATGTTGCTATACTAGCAACTGATGTAGTTAAAATACTACTAAATAAAAATATTTTTTTAATTTGCTTTTTCATATTGCTCCTTTTATGTTTTAGTAAGAAATAAATTTCTCTTTAATTTTTTACATTCTTATTCTACATAAAAAGGGAGAAATTTCAAAAAAATTTTGTGAAAAACTTAGAAAATGTGCAAAATCTGTGAAAAAGAAGTTTCAATAATTGAGTATAAAAATTTTTGTGTAAATTAGTTTTTTAATCAATGGTTTATGTTTAAGGTAGGCCTCGGTGTCCTACATAAGAAAATTTACTTTTTTATTACTTTTATGGTTTTGTTCTCTCTAACCAAAAAGTCATTTGCTTCCTTAAAGCTTAATACAGTTTTTATATTTAACTTATAATCATTTGGTATTAAGATAATATTATAAAAAAGTTTAATTTGGTTTTGATTCTTATCGCTTTTATCTGGATTGATAGTGAAATTATAACTAAATAACGATGCATTTATTAAACCTAAGGAAACAGATTTTTCGTTATTATTTTCATTTAATTTTAGTATATGTGATGGCGTTTTAAAATAATCTCCAAGAGTGCTGAATAATTGCGTATAAAAAAGAAGTCTGTTGTTTTTTAAAATATCAATAATTTTTTGATTATTTAAAAATATTTTTTCAAATTTTGTTGTAAGTTCATCGGGAGTAATAAGAAAATTTTGTTTCGCAGCAAGAATTTGTAAAGGAGTGATAATAAGTTGATAAAATTCATCTATATTTGTGATAATTTTGATACCTTGATTCAATTCTCAGTCTGAAATTGTTTCATTAGTCAATTTACCTAAAAAATTAATTTCTTTATAAATCTCAGATTGATTATTGCTTACAGATGTAATTAAATGCTCTATATTATCTTCTTTATTTATATAAATAAAATCTGCTTCTTTATATAAAGCAGAAAGTAATTTTTCGTTTTGTTCTTTGTCTGTTTTTAAAAGAGCAAATTCCTTATCTTTGGGTACTAAAAATGCTGAAAATATATGTCTGTTTGGTCTAAGATCGGTAGTTGAAACTAATGATACTCTATTATTTATATAATATGGTTCTGCTTTTAGAGCATAAACAACATCTATATTTGATTTATCTTCATCTATAAGAATATAATCGTATCCAAATGAACTTCAATTATCTTTTTGTTCAGTTATTATAATATCGTTATCTTTAAGAATATTACTTATATTTTTGTTATTTAAAAAATCATTTTCAAATATTTCTACTATTTGCTTGTCTGTTAAAGTTTTATTTAAACCCAGATAAGTATACAAATTGTTAATAAGGGAGACGATATTCATATAAAAATCTTGCTCAGTTTTAATACGGAGAAAATCATCTTTTATAAATTTAAAATTAGAATTAAATCGTTTTTCATTACGATTTCGTTTGTTAAAAAGTTGTAATATAAATTGGTCAAATAAAACACTATTAGAAGTTATAATGCTCTGTTGCTGTTGCTTCAATTTAATAAGATTCACAAAGAAAGGAGTTTTTAAGTTAATACTTTCTAGATATTCAGGTTCGCTTAACTGTATTTTAGGTAAAGTTTCTTGTTTATTTTCCGATCCCTTATTAACTTCAACCTTAGATCCACATGCAACAGACACAGAAGTGTATATTGGTAAGGAAGTGATTAGAAATCTAATTATTTTCTTTTTGAATGACATATGTAAATGCTATTAAATCCTTTATTGAATATTTGTAAAAAGAACTTCAAAAACCTGTAACTAATAACCTAAAAACTCCGTCGTGATTTACTTTATATTCTATAAGTTCATCATTTGAATCGTTTGAATTAGAAGTATCAACAGTAATTCATTTACCATCAACAAATTCTTGAAGTGATAAGTCCTGTATTTCTGGAAATACAGGATTTTTTATTGCATTTTTTTTGCATAGCAAAC
>NZ_JBTHHJ010000027.1:0-5374 GCF_054353855.1 Mycoplasma sp. 4423 | reverse complement strand
TTGAAATTTGTCCAAATGAAAACAAAGGAATTTTTAGAGAATTATTACTAAAAATCAAGGAACAAGGTGTAGAAGAAGTTGAAATTTTTGTCTTTGACGGCTTACCTGGTTTAGAAAATGTTGTAAATGAAATTTTTCCAAAATCTAAGACTCAAAGATGTCTTGTACACATTCAAAGAAATATTGTGTCTAAAGTAAGGTTTCAGATCGTAAAGAAATTTCTAATGATTTTATGTTAATTGCCAAACGAAGTAATATAGCTGAAGCACAAAAAGAACTAGAAAACTTTGTATCAAAATGAACCATAAAAGGTTACAAAAAAGAAGTCTCATATCTTTTGCAAATGAAAAATTTATTAACATTTTTTGATTTTCCACCTGAAAAGCGTAAATCTATTTATACAACAAATCCAATTGAATCCTTAAACTCGAATATGAAATTGATTTTAAAAAGAAAGGTTTCATTTCCTAGTACGGAAAGTTTATCATTGCTTTTAGCACATATTTTTGATAACTGAAATATTAACAGAAGTCTTAGAACAACAAACGGATTTAGAAATACTGGTTAAACTTCAATTTGGCATTGAAAAACCCGCAAAATATAAAGCAAAAGAACAAAAGATTACTTTTGTTCGCTTTATTTTGCAGGTTTTTCAAAAAAAATTTTAAATTTTCTGATAAGATGGTACCATATATACAACTTACCTTTTTACAGGATATAACTTAGATTTTTATTAAAATACACAAGAATTTTTATAATGTCCAAAAATCAATCGTCTTAAACAAAGAGAACACCTTTTACAGATGTTCTCTTTGTGTATCTATTATTCATCTTTATATAAATTTTTCAAATACTCATAAAATTGTTTTGTTTGATCATTGTTTAATTCTGGATTGATAGTTATTGTCTTTGTTTTATCAAGGTATTTTATATCCATTTTTAATTCCGACATCATATTATAAAGTGGTATATCATAATTTACTCCTAAACCGCTTGTATCTACAACATTAAAGTGTAAATTTATTTGATTTTTGTTTTTATCATCGACAACAAGACTTATTTCATCAATAGCAGGACCCCGTGTTCAACTTTCATACATCAATAAATTTTTGGTTTTGAAAAATTTATCAATATCTTCGTTATTTAAATAAATTTCTTTGAATTTTTCTCTATTTTTTTGTTGAAACTGTTGTTGTGTTAATGTATTTAAGTCTATTTTCAAGTTTGTTTGTAAGTGATTTCTTCAGCCAAATGCCCTTACTGTCTCTAGACTAAATTTGTTTAGAAATTTTTCGTCTAACTCTTGCTCTGATGTAATTAATTCATATTTATGATCAAAGATATATTTAAACTTTCCTTTATTTTCTGTATTACCTGATCAAAAGTAAGTAAAATAAGGATCATAAATTGTTTGGATATTATTATCTTTATTATATTTAGAAATAAGAGATTTAAATTTTGTTATATCTGATATCTCATAATCTTTTATTTCTTTTTTATTAGAGTCAAGAGATGAGGAAGTACAAGAAGCAGTTAATAAACCTAAACTAAACGAAAAAGGAAAAAATCATTTCTTTAGTTTTTTCATACTATCTTTCTTGAACTGTATATGTCATTGCTAAACTATCATTAATCGAATTATCAAACAGTGCATCAGAATATTTTTTCACTTTTAGTCTATATATCCCAGATTCTGGTGTTATATATTCTAAAATCTCATCATTAGAATTAATCGATGTGATGCTTTTTACAACAGTTCACTTCCCAAAACTATCTTTTTTTTCTAAATATAAATCATAATCAGAAAATAATTTATCGTTTTGTTTTTGATTTATTGTTTTTAGATTCAATCTATCTTCATCTATATGGGTTTCATGCCATTTTACCTTTTCTTTTGCTAATCTTGCTCCTTCAACTGAATTAGCAATAACACCTCCTAAAACACCTAAAAATCATCATCAATTCACATTTGCATTATATGTAGGTAAATTTTCTGGTGCCTTTAATAAACCTGTATTAAACAACCAAGAGCTTGCTCCTTTAATTTTTTTGTCTTTTTGAACATAAAACTCTCTTGTTGATAAAACAAAATCACTATCAGATTTTGAAACTTCCTTAGTTACTAAATTATCTGCTGCTTCTAACATATTTTCAAAATCTACAATACCAGACCCGTATTTTTTAGAATATCCATTTGGTTTATAATTAAGATTATTTACTTTTGGAGTTCTGGATGAAGCACCTATAATCGCTTTTATTGATTGCAATCTGATTTTATCCTTATCCAAAAAGTTTCTTTCTCTTAACAATGTTGAAACAAGTCCTGTAACAATAGGTGTTGCAAAACTCGTTCCATCAACTCAAATATCCTTTTTTTCTCCAAATTGATTAAGTTGTTTTCTTTCATATAAATATCCAGGAGCAACTACATTAGGTTTTGCAAGTGAATTATAATTGTCTGGAAGAAGATAATTTGAGTATGGTGCTATTGAGTCTTTTGGATCTTTTGATCAATGGTAATAATCTAATGCTCCTACAACTAAGTTATTAAATGAAAGAGATTTTCAATTTATTCATTCATTTTCTATTCCGTTTTTATTGTTTCCATTACCTGAAGCAAAAATATTTACAACACCATATTTTCTTGATATATAATCTAGAAAAAGATTGATTTCACTATAATCCTTTCTTTTATTGTTCGGCCCTGCTCCGTAACTATGATTTATAACCCTTACTCTTTTATTTTTAACCATTCATTCGATTGCTTTTTGTCATTCTGAATCATAAAAGTATGTAGAATAGAAAACTTTTGAATATCTATCATAACCATGTGTACCTGCAACTATATTTGCTACCTCGTTTGGGTGATGTGATAATTTTGAGTTTGAAATGTTATTTCACTCTATACCATATCTTAGAAAACCATCAAGCTTTCTTTCATCTAACATTCCGTTAACTTCTATAACTCCTACATTACCAATATTATTGTAGTATCGATTATCCTCTTTGTCTCTTTGCTTTTTAAAATCAACAAATTCTACATTTTTTGATATATCTGGATATTTATTTACTAAATAATATACATCTTCTTCATTTGTTTTATTAGTGTCGGATAATTTTTTGTTTTGAATTTCGTTAGGAAATACAATTCCTTTAAAAATTTCTTTTTTGTCTATTATATTTTTAATAAAGTTTTCTCTTTGATTTTCATTATCAAAATAAAATCAAACAATAGGCATCATTGAACTTATTTGATGTTTTTTAAATAAAACACCAGAATTTTGTATTTTATTAATAAATTCTTGGTTTTTTTGTTCTACTCAACTTTCTTCGTGAATAGAATTTTTTTCTTCATAATTTAATAGTAATTTTAATTCGTAATCGTTATTTATAGGTACATTTCTCACAGAATTAAACAGTTGTCCGTTTTTATTTATGCGAATCTCTAATTTTTTGTTTTGATATTCTAAATATCAAGGTTTTTCTTCTTTTTTTGATATGCTTGTAACTGTTAAGGTAGCTATACCTATAACTGATGTAATAAAAACACCGCTAAATAAAAATATTTTTTTATGTTTAATTTTCATATATCTCCTTTTAGTAATTTTGTAAGAATCAAATTACTTATTTAATTTCTTACAAAATTATTTTACATAAAAAGAAATATTAATACCAGAAATTTTTATTAAAAACATATTTTCTTTTTGATATCTGCAAAATTTGTGAAAACACACAATCCTTGCTTCCTACATATTTTATTATTTATTAAAAAAATATGTTATATAATTTTTTAAATATTTAATATTTATAAAATATGAAATAACATAATTTATATAACATTTTAGAGGAGACATAAATGTCAGCAATTAAAAAAATACATGCACGTGAAGTGTTGGATTCTCGAGGAAATCCTACTGTTCAAGTAGAAGTTACAACTGAATTAGGTGGATTTGGTTCAGCAATGGTTCCTTCGGGAGCTTCAACTGGTTCAAGAGAAGCTTTAGAACTAAGAGATAAAGGTTCTAAGTATGAAAAAAATTGATTCGGTGGAAAAGGAGTTATGTTAGCTGTTGATCATGTTAACCAAATTATTGCTCCTGCTATTGAAGGTATTGAAGTTACTGAGCAACGTTTAATTGATCAAAGAATGATTATTTTAGATGGAACACCAACTAAATCTAAATTAGGTGCTAATGCTATCTTAGGTGTTTCATTAGCTGTTGCTCGTGCAGCTGCAGATGAATTACAATTACCACTTTATAAATACCTAGGAGGTTTTAATGCACACCAATTACCCCTTCCTATGTTAAATGTTATCAATGGTGGTGAACATGCTTCTAATACCCTTGATTTCCAAGAATTTATGATTATGCCAGTAGGTGCTAAATCTTTACGTCAAGCACTACAAATGGCAAACTTTGTTTTCCATAACTTAGCTAAATTACTTAAGAAAAACGGACACGGTGTTCAAGTAGGTGATGAAGGTGGATTTGCTCCAAACTTTAAATCTCACGAAGAAGCCTTAGATTTTTTAGTTGAAGCTATTAAACTTGCTGGATATCAACCAGCTACATCCGGAGAAAACGCTGTTGCAATCGCAATGGATTGTGCTTCATCAGAATTATACAGAGATGGTGTATATACTTTCGGAAAACTTAAAGAAGCAATCGAATCTAAAAAACCTGGTTTTGAACACTTAAATGATGTTAAATTAACTTATACAACTGATGAAATGATTAAATACCTTGAATCTCTTGTTTCAAAATACCCTATTATTTCTATAGAAGATGGATTAGCAGAAAGCGATTGAGCAGGATTTAAAAAACTTACTGCTGAAATAGGAAATAAGGTTCAAATTGTAGGTGATGATTTAACTGTTACAAATACTGAAATTCTTAAACGTGCTATTGAAGAAAAGTCAATGAACTCTATTTTAATTAAAGTAAACCAAATTGGTTCATTAACAGAAACTTTTGATGCTATCCAAATGGCTCAAAAAGCAAATATGACTGCTGTTGTATCTCACCGTTCAGGGGAAACCGAAGATAGCACTATTGCAGATATAGCGGTTGCTATGAATACAGGACAAATTAAAACCGGATCAATGTCTAGAACAGACAGAATTGCTAAATATAATCGATTATTAGCAATCGAAGAAGAACTAGGAAATACAGCAACTTTTAAAGGTATTAATTCTTTTTATAATATTAAAAAATAATTTATTTTATGAAAGATAAAAAATATTTTTATAAAATGAATGCTTATTTTAAACAAAGAAAGAAAATTAAACAAGGACATAAAAATTAACAGAAAATTAATATTGTATCATCTCGGCATATTGCTGAGGTGATTTTCAATCTAAAACAGATTGAAT
>NZ_JBTHHJ010000026.1:0-6310 GCF_054353855.1 Mycoplasma sp. 4423 | reverse complement strand
AGTAAATGTATTCAAGACATTTTAATGAATTATAATTACTATTCAGTTTTCAAAGAACTATGCCTAAGGGGCATTTTTTTATTCAATTTACGAATATTTCTACAAAAATATGCTTTTATGTTAAAATAATGATAGAAATTATATTTAGAACATTATAAGTATATTGTTTTAATAATAAAAACTGAAAGGAATTGATAATGAAAAGATTTAGTAAATTAAAGATGTTATTATGAGCTTTACCTACGACTGCATTAGTTTTAGCATCTACAGTGATTTTTTCAGTTAAAGAAAAAGGAAAATCTGATATTAAATGATTTGAAAATTATCATAATAATAAATTTCAAGTGAGGAATTTTAGAATAAAGACAAGTTCTTCTGATCCGACTATAATTAATTCACTTAAAAATTTCGAGTTGAAAATTATTTTAAAACATGAATTTGACAAAAACAGCGAAAATGATTTGGAGGATTTGTTAAAAAACAAGAACCAAGATTTCATTGAAAAAATCAAAAAATCAAATCTAATTTTTAAAGATGTTAAAACTTCTTCGTTAGCACCGTTTGTTTGATTTTATTTTGAAAACGAAGAACAACGAAAAAATTTTGTTGAAAAAATACAAAAACTTGATTCAATATTAGGAATTGTTCTTTTTGATCAAAGTGTTGTACAACTAAGCAATAGTAATCAATATGATCCATATTATAAACTTTATAGAAAAATAAATAATAATAATGATTTGTTTATGGATTTTATTAAACAAAAAGAGCGAGAAAATCATAGAAGTTATATACCCACATCTAAAATTGGAATTTTAGAAGTTGGTGGAAAATTTGATGAAACTATGGATAATGACTTTTTAAACAGAGGTTATGAGGTTCTAATAACAAATAAAAATCTTGAATTAAACCATCATTCTCAAGAGGTTCCATTGATTGCAGCTGGTAGTCAGGGATTTGACAGATACGCTAAAATGTATTTTAGTAGTTTTAAAACTGATAAAGAATGAGAAGGCGCCCTTGAATGGTTTGTTAAAAATGGTGTAAAAGTTATAAATCATAGTTATGGATCGATTTATGATTTATTAGGTAGCGAATATAATGAAAATAACTTACTTTTGGATAGTATTTCAAGAAAATATGGAATTATAAATGTATTTGCATCCGGGAATGATAATGATAACCGTGACAAAGGAAATGAATGAATAAATTCAAAATCATTATCAATTAACAATATTGTAGTCGGAGCATTAGAATATGATTCATATCGTGGAATATCATCTGATAATATTGCCCGATATTCAAATTATCTATTATTTGATAAATATAAAAACTTAGCAAAACCTAATGTTGTTGCACCAGGTTATTTATATAAAAGAAAAATATTGGGTTATGGTGATAGTCAATATAATAAAATTGGTACAAGTTATGCAGCACCAATTATTTCAGGGTTGATATCTACATTATTAAGAGAGAAAAGTTTAATTAATAATGATAATTATAGAATTCAAGCAATTAAAGCAATTTTAGCTGTGGCATCTTGAATTCCGAATAATAATGATATAGCTTATAAAAGTAATGGGTACTCACTAAAATATGGAGCTGGTATTCCTAATTTTGAAAAGATGCTTAAAGCGTTTGATAATCTAACAATTGCTAATATTGATAAAAAAACAAACGGAACTGTGTTAGCAACAAAAGAATTTTATGCTTATAAAGGACAAAACATAAGAGTAGCTAGTTCGTGATTATTCAATGCTGGATTGCTTAAAAATAAAGAAAATAAACCAAGTTCGAATTTTAGTTGATATCTATATTTAATTCCATTTTTTGCAATCGGAACAGGAATTGCAGATTTAGTGTGAAGTGGTACACATAAAAACGACAGCCAACTTAAATTACATGAAACCCTAAAAAGACAAGAACAAAAATTATATTCTGATTATGATTTAATTTTAGAATATAAAGATAAAAATGGGAATTGAAAGCAAATTAAAAAAATAATTACAGAAGATTCAACAGATGAACTTATAATCCATAATGCAAATATATCAGGTTTATATCGAGCAAGGGTAGTAAAATATAAAGATTCATTATTTGAAAATTCTATTGATGATAATATTGCAATGACATATTTGGTATTTTGATAAATGAAAAGAACATTTAAAACTATATTAGCATCTTCTGTTTTATCAACTTCTTTAATAGTTTTGTCATGCTCTAGTAACAAAGTTTCTATAAATTACGACGATGAAAATATTGATTATCGTTTAAGATTTGCTGAATTACTTGATCTTTACCAAACCCAAACTAATATAAAAAGAAATCCATATGATTTTTTTATGTTAAAATGAGAATCTGGTGAAAATAATGGTGGGTATGGTGTTGAAACCTTATTAAAGAATAATTTTACAATATTTACAAGTTCCAATCAAGTTCGGAATGATTATTTAAGTAGGTTTTCACTAGATTTTTATAAGAAAATATACAATATGTTTTTAAGGTTAAATGAAAAAGAGAGGGATTTTAATATCAATAATTATTGAAAAATTAATCCTAATAATATGACACAAGAGCAAATAAATAAGTATAATGAACAAAAATTCGAAGAACAATATTTATATAATCAAAAAATAGATGAATTTTTTAAGACAAAAAACTTGGTTCTTTCTACATCTTGACATGCTCGCTATCGTATTGACTATTCCCAAATAGATTACTTGATATATAATCCTAGAAGTAATCCTGATGAAATCTCGTTTATTAAAGTACATACTGGACAATTGCAACCTGCGAGGTATTACCAACCTGCAAGTGGAGGTGCATCATTTATGGATTCTGCTGTAATAAATAAAAATATTAAAATTAATCCGATTGTAAATGATCACTTAACTAAGCAAGAAGTTATAGATCTCTTTGAATTTCTTGAAAAAAAATATGAGGTAAAATAAATGAAGCATCATAAGTGATTGATATTATTTGTTTCTGTATCAATGATTGCACCTATTTTAATTGCTTGCTCAAATGTTGAAACAAAAAAACCGACGGAAAATAAAGCAGAGATTAATGCCACAAATGAATTTAATAATTTACTCGAGTGATATCAAAAGCAAAATAAAATAGTATCTAACCAAGACCGCTTTGGTAAGTATTGAAGTTATCTTTGAAACAAAGATAAGATACCTTTATTTAAGCAGCCATACCTTATTATTGAGACACTAGATGACCTAAAGAAAAAAATACTTAATAAATTTGATCGTAAATTATTTGTGGAACTATATAATAGTAAAAAATATAGTTTAGATTTTGATATTCGAAAATTAGATGAAAAAGATATTCTTGAACTTAATTTACAAAAATTTTCTAATATTTTTTTAAATAACCAAAACCTTGAAACTTTCTTTAAAGAAAATAATTTACTTATAGCTCAATATTGACTCGATCCAAACGATAAAAACAAATACAATCAAAAATATCTTATACCAGATCCTACACACCAATCAGATACTCATTTAATATTTGATGTAGTTAGTCCAAATGACTTATATTATGTGGAAGATTTTTGGTTATATCAAAGTTCACCACAATATGAAAAAGACTTTTTATACAAAGATGTAAAATTAACTGTAATTACTTTTAATAAAGGAAAAAAGATTTTTATAGATGAAAATTTAACAAAAACTCAAACTAAAAATATTTACAAAACACTTTTAACAAAATATGGTGATCGAGTATAAAATATACACAACAATATTAATATTGTTGTGTTTTAATAACAAAACACATAAATTTAAAAGCAAAAAATATTAAAATTAGCTTATTTTTATACACTAAAAAACCTAATTTTATAATATAATTTAAGATATGAATAAATTGAAAATAGGTGTTGATATAACACATATTTCCAGGTTTGTAAACAAAAGTAATTCTTTTATTGATAGGTTGCTTTCTGCAGATGAATTAGTTAAATTTGATAAACTTAAACAAAAACAAAAGCAATTATTTTTAGCACGAAGTTGAGCAATAAAGGAAGCTATTTTTAAAGCAGATAATCAATATTATAAATTTAAAGAAATTGATATAAAAAAAATAAACAATAGATGAATCTTTAAAGATTTTATTATTACAATTTCGCATGAAAAAGATATATTGGTTGCTTTTGTAATTAATATGGGGGAATAAATGAAATTTACAATAGATACTAGAATTAAGTTTCTTGCTACATGTTTAGCATGATTGCGTCGTTGATTGAAACTTGGTTCAATGCTGCGTAAGTATAAAAAAACACCTGAATTAGTTTCTCGTGAACAACGCTATAAGTTTATTCTAAAAATTGCTAAGAAATTAATTAAAATTTATAATATTGATTTGGCTATTGAAGGCATTGAAAATATTCCAAATAATGGTGGAATTATTTTAACCCCTAACCATAAATCATATATTGATGCCTTAGTTTTGATTGCTGCATTAGAACAAACAAATCAAGAATTTATTGATAAGCCTCGTGTCCCTACATTTATTGGTAAAGAAGGATTGAAAAAAAGTAAAACTATTTATAAATCAATGCAACTACTTGATTCATTTTTTATAGATAACAAAAATATCCGCGATAGTCTTCGTACATTAGATGAATTTACTGATTTTGTCAAAAATCAAAAAACTTTTGGAATTGTCTTTCCGGAAGGAACCCGCATTAAAGAAGAGAAATTAGGTGATTTTAAATCAGGTATCTATAAAATGGCCAATAATACATATATGGATGTGATTCCTGTTGCTATCTCAAATACATTAGATGCTTTTAGTCTCAAACGTCATGGCAGAATCAAAGTTACAGTTTCATTTTTAACTACTTTAAAAGCCAAAACTAATATTACTAAGGAACCAGCAATAATTGCAACAAAAGCAAAAGATATGATTGCTGCAAAGTTAGGATATACTGATGAAATTAAAAAATAAAAATCTTAACTATTCTTATGAGCATAATTTCAAATTAGCTGATTTTGATGGACCACTTGATTTGTTGTTAGAGTTAATTAAAGCGAAGAAAATAAGCATCATGGAAGTTAATTTAATCGAATTAGCAACTCAATATATTCAAATCATTAATCATTTAAAAGAAGCAGAAATTGATATTGCTGGCGATTATTTAGTAATGGCTACAACCTTAATTAACCTAAAAGCAAAGATGATCCTACAAGGTCCAGACGAAGTCGATGAAGAAATAGAACAAGAAAAGAAGTTGTTTATTCAAGACTTAGTTGAATATGAGCAGTTTCGTCAGGTTCGCGAAGCTTTAAAAACATTTCAAAGCCAGCGCGCTGATATTTATATTAAAAAAGCAAGTAATATTGATGAATACATTCAAGACAGTGATTCAGCAAAACTTGATGGACATTCAAATCCGATAAAATTAATTAATGTTCTGCGTAAGATGTTTGAAAGAGTTTATGCACAGCATCTGAGACAAACCAAACTTGAAAAGTTTAATTTAACTCCATCCGATCAATTTCCGTTTATTAAGAATTTATTAAGACAACACCAAACCTTAACTTTTGAAATGGTATTTAATCAACCATCCTTAAATCACTTTGTTATTACCTTAATTGCAGTTTTAGATTTAGCAAGACAACAGTATTTACTAATCAAACAAGATAATCAATTTGATGCAATTTCAATAACCAGAGGAGAAAAATTCAATGAAGAATAAAATATTAGAGGCACTTTTATATATTCAAGGTGATGATGGACTTACTTTAGAACAAGTTAAAGAAATATTTAACTTAAATACCTTACACGAAGCAAAAAAAGTAATGGCAGATTTTCATAAGGATTTCAACTCTGAAGATCGTGGTTTAAAAGTTGTAGTATTCAATGAAATATATAAATTAGCTACCCGTGAAAGTGTTAAAGAATATATAACTAAGATGGTATCAGTTGTGCGTCCACATCGTTTATCAAATGCTGCTATTGAAGTAGCAGGGATTATCGCTTATAAACAACCAATAACCCGCAGTCAAATTAACAAAGTGCGTGGAACTGCTTCTGATCAGGTAATTAATACTTTATTAGTTAAAGGTGTGATTGAAGAGGTTGGTATTTCACCTACTCCTGGTAGACCAATATTATATGGGATAACAAATAAATTCTATGATCACTTTAAAATTTCTACTTTACGTGATTTACCAAAACTAGATGATTTCAATTATGTTGATGGTGTTGAAAATGAGGCAAATGATTTTGATTTATTTACCAGTCAAAGAGAGGATAAATAACCTATCACTTAGATAGGTTATTTTCTATTTCGCAAAAAAAA
>NZ_JBTHHJ010000025.1:0-6345 GCF_054353855.1 Mycoplasma sp. 4423 | reverse complement strand
GTGAAAACTATGATGCTTTAAAGAATTTAATAGTAATTGAGAGAGAGAGAGAGAGAGAGCGGGACTTACATATAATTACGATGTAATTTATATCGATCCTCCTTATAACACTGAAAGTTCTTTAAATGATGGTAATAAATTAGCAAATGATAAAGAAAATGTCGCTGCAAAAAGATTTATTTACCGTGATAAATACACCCGAAACGGGTGATTAAATATGATGAATGAAAGATTGAAATTAGCTAAAAAACTTCTCAAAGATGATGGAGTAATTTTTGTTTCAATCGATGATAATGAGCAGGCATATTTAAAAGTTTTAATGGATGAAATATTTGGAGAAGAGAATTTTGTAAGTTGTTTTATATGGCAAAAGAAATCTGGTGGTGGATTAAACTCAATTTTTTATGAAGGTCATGAATATATATTGGTTTATACAAAAAATATTAAAAATATTTCTCTTTCTGCTGAAAACAACACTCTTAGTGGTTTTAGAAAATATAGAAATAAAAACGGTGATGATATTTATATAAATGATGATATTATAAGAAATCAATTTGGTAAAAAAGATGGGACTTATAAGCATAGAAATAAAGCATATGAAGATTTATCACCAAAACAGAAAGAAGAATGAGATAAGCTTATTGATGATGTTAATTTTATGCTGGTACCTTTTAAAAAATTTCCTGGTAAGCATTTAGTCGCTAAAATATTTAATAACGAAAGAAAAGCTCCATATAGTATTATAAAACTACCATATACATTTATATCTGGTATATGAACAAAAGATGGTAACAATGATATAAGTGAAGTTAATTTAAAATTCCCAACACCAAAACCAATAGAATTAATAAAATATTTAATTTCATTAATTAATAAATCTAATTCTAGAATCCTAGACTTTTATGCTGGTTCCGGAACAACAGGTCATGCTGTTTTGGAACTAAATAAAAGCGATGGTGGTAATCGTTCTTATACACTAGTTACAAATAACGAAAATAATATTGCTATTGATGTAAATTATGAACGTTTATATAGAATAAATAAAGGTGTTGGAACAAAAGGTGAAAGTTTTGAATGAGTAAAGAATGAACCATATCAATCTAATTTAAATGTTTTTGAAATAGAACATATCGATATTAACCCAAACACAAAGCAAGATACTAAAGAAATTATTGAAAAACTTCTTGATGTATTAAAAGATTTTGGAATAAATAATCTTAATATAAACAATGAATCAGATGAAAAGAATTTATTAAATGATTTACTTGCTTTAAACCCACAAAATATAACAAACAAGTAATAAATTTTATCTTAGTTATTTTATAATCTTTAATTTGAAATTTAATTCGCAAAATAATCCATATATTCATCTCTTTAATCGTTTGTTAAATAATATGTAGTAAAATATTTAAATATTAAGGAGAATTATGAAAGCAGATATAAATTTAACACCATTACAACAAAAATATTTAGATGAAGTTAATAGAATTTCATCTAAACAACTAAATGCTGATCAAAAGAATTTAGCAATAGAAATAATTAAGAAATTTGATGAGAGTCGACTAGAATATGTTTTCCAGTTCATTGCTCAAAGAATCAAAATCGGATTTCGCTTTGATGCAGCACCAGAATCTAATACTCAAAGTATTGCTTTACTAAAAAGAAATGAAGAATTATCCTTTGATTTTAAAGAATCAAAGACAAAGGATAACACCCTAATTATAGGTGAAAACTATGATGCTTTAAAGAATTTAATAGTAATTGAGAGAGAGAGAGAGAGCGGGACTTACATATAATTACGATGTAATTTATATCGATCCTCCTTATAACACCGAAAGTTCTTATGAAGATGGGAACGGAATTGCAAACGACAAAGAAAATATTGCCGCAAATACCAAAGACTACCGTGATAAATATGCAAGAAACGGTTGATTAAACTTACTAAATGAAAGATTAAGATTAGCAAAGAAACTACTTAAAGAAGATGGGGTTATCTTTGTTTCAATCGATGATAATGAACAAGCGTATTTAAAAGTTTTGATGGACGAAATATATGGTGAAGAAAATTTTGTCGCTAATTTTATTTGAGAAAAAAATTATTCACCAAAGAATAATAATAAGTTTGTTTCCGTTAATCACGATTATATTTTATGTTATGCTAAGAATAAAGAAGAGTTAAAAAAATTTAATAGATTAAAAAGAAATGAAAAAATTAATTCGCGTTACAAAGGTAAAGACGAAATAGGATTTTATAAACTTACAGATTTAACTAAAAACTCAAAAAATAAATTTGATATCCACTGAAATAATAAAACTTATAAGTGTCCTGAAAATTCAGGTTGACTATTTAATAAAGAAAAAATATATGAACTTATAAAAGAAAACAGAATTGTTTTACCTGATGATGAAAATAAAAGACCAACATTAAAAAGATACTTGAATGAAGTTTCAGATCTTATTTCAAAAACTATATTGAACTTTGAAGTAGTGGGACATACTCACGAATCAAAAAACGAAATTAATGAAATTTTATATAAAAATGCTTTTGATACACCTAAACCTGTAAGGTTAATAAAATATTTAATAAAACTTGTTGAAAAAAGCGGCAATTCGCGCGTTCTAGACTTCTTTGCTGGTTCCGGAACCACAGGTCATGCTGTTTTAGATTTAAACAGAGAAGATGGTGGTAATAGAACATATACACTTGTAACTAATAATCAAAATGAAATAGCAAAAAGTGTTAATTATGAACGTTTATATCGAATCAACAATGGTGTCTCTACAGATAATCAAACTTTTGAATGAATCAACAAAAACAAACCTTATAAAACCAATTTAAATGTCTACGATATTGAATATATGGATGTTTCACCTGATACTAAGGATGAAACAGATAACATAATTAAAAAACTTATACAATTACTAAAAGATTTTGGTATACCTAATTTAGATATAAATAATCAAAATCATATAAAGAATTTATTAAATGATTTACTTTCTTTAAATCCACAAGAAAGATAAAGCATAAACAATACAAGGAGTCAAAAATGATTAAAGCATACAAAACAACCGAACTAAAAAATATTTTAGATAAAGAATTATTAACTAACGGAATCGATAGTGAAATGTTTTGATTAGCATATGAATATTCTAATTTAGAAAAAATGGTAAGCTAACTGAATATTTGATAATACAAGATAATAAATTATCCCTTTAAATGAAGAAGAATATCAACAAATTACAAAAACCAAAGAAAATTAAAGGAGAATAATGGAACTAACTAATTCACAAACAGAAGTTGTTAGCGAACTCACTTCTTATGCTATTTCAAGTTTAGAAAGCAATACAGTTGATTATCAAATTTTTAAAGCACCAACAGGTTCTGGTAAAACTTTTATGATTTTAAATTTTATCGATCATCTTGTTGAGTGATCAAAAGATAACCCTGAAGAAAAATTAGTATTTTATATAAATACTCTCTCAACTGCTTGTTTACCTCAACAACTTGAAAAGAGTTTTAATAATTACAAACAATACATCAAAAACAAAGACTTGGTAATCAAACGACTTGAATCCCCTTCTGCTAAAGCAAAAACTAAGAAGACCGAACAAACATTTGAGTTTTTTGCTGAAGAAAACAATGTTTTTATTGCTGGTAGTTCATCATTTACAGCCAAAAGTCTTTATACCATCTACGGAGCAGTAGATAAGTTTTTAGATCAAATTAGAAACAATAAATACAAACTTATCTACATCCGCGATGAAGCACACCACGGAGGAGATGCAGACATTAAAATCCGCGAATCTGAAGAAGAAAAGAATTATGAAGCCAAAATGCAATCAGCTGCCGCATTTGTGGTAAAAATGAGTGCTTCACCTAAGAGTGGTGAAAACTTAGTGGAACTTGAACATCAAAGTTTACAAAATGATAATATACAACTTTTAAAAACTAAAAAGAACTATAATGTCAACATTAGTAGTTTAGATGTTTTAGATGATGAAATCATTTTAAGAAAAGCTTGTGAAAAGTTTAAAGAAATCAAACAAAAATACAATGATAACATCAATCAACCCCACCTCATCGGAATCAATGCAGCGATGCTAATTCAAGTTAATAACGATAGCAAAGACAAAGAAAAAAGTGCAAAATTTAATCAAAACATCGATATGATTATCAAAGTATTAGAAGAAAATAACTTAAAATGAGTTAAATATTTTGATAACACTAAATCTGATTGTTTTACTGTAATAGATTCTAATATTAGATTAGCAGGTGGTGATACACTTTTTGATATCTCTAGAAATAATTCACCAGTTGATGTTATCATTTTCAAAATTGGACCCGCAACAGGATGGAATATTCCTAGAGCTTGTATGTTAGTGCAACTGCGTAATGTGTATTCAGGGACACTAAATACACAAACATTAGGAAGAATTAAAAGAAATCCTGTTCCTGTTGACAACTTACCAGCAAACAGTGCTGCATTAGAATACTATATTTATAGTAATGTAGACATTAAAGATCAACAATACCAAAAACTTGTTCTTAAGGATAAATATAAAAACAAAACCTTTATCTCTGGACATATAGAAAACTTTGTTAAATGAAATGAAGTTGATGAAAATGAATATCAAAAACAAGCTATCGATGAGATAAATAAGTTTTTAGTTGATGATTTTACAAAAGAATATCAAAATATACTAAATGAATTTAAGCAAAATAAATTTATTGTAGCTGAAAAAAGAGATTATGGTGATGGACACTTTGTTACATATAAGGTTAAAAATTTAATTGAAATTGAAATTTTTAACCTAAAAGAACTCAAAAAACATAAAGATTATTTAAATCAAAACATTAAAAAACACATCAATAATTTCTTTACTGAAAATAAACTTAATCAGCAAATCAATCACACAATGCTGTGATATCTATTTATTCAAATTAAATTACCAGTTTTTGTTAATTTAAAGAAAAGTTTAAAGAAACAAAAAAATGAACAAAATAACTTAGTTTTTACTGTTGATGACAAATTAACATTAAAAGAGCGCATCCAAATCTTACAAGAAGAGCGAACCCAAGAGATTTTTAATAATAATTATGCATATAAAAAAGAAAAACTTGATCCAAATCAAAAGGATTCAAATAAATTAGAACTTGTTTATGATTCAGTACCTGAGAAAATTTTTATCGAGAAGTTAAATGCTTGAGATAATAAACACTCTAAAGCAAAATCTGATGATAAAAATAATGTAGAAATTATGTTTACTAAAAACATTCCTTTTAAAGGAATTGGTTTTGAATACATCGCAGATCAGGAACTAAGAACATCTTTTGTTGATTTTATCATTAAATACAACAATCATGAAATACATATTGAAGTAAAAGCATTAAATCAAAATAACAGCACAACAAATGCTCCAGCAAAAACAGAATACATCAAAAATGCTTATAAAGAATATGTAGAAGCATACCAAAAACAAAAGACTAAAGAAAACAATAAGCACTTTAGTTTAATTATTGCTTATGTATCAACAGATCCTAAGAATCCTATTTATTTCAAAGGTTACAGTGATATTTATTCATTAAATAAAAAACTTAATGAATCAAAAGATCCAAAAGGTATTCCGATAGTTTTAGACACACTTTTAGAATGATCTGCTGATTCAAATGAACAAGATGTTGTGAATAATACACAACATAATAATCAATCTGCATAATGTATTTTTATCTCTTTTTCATTAGAATATGAAAATATACAAATTTTATTTCACAAATAAACAGAAAATTGCCCACATTTTTGGCTTTCTGTTTTTTTTTTTTTTTTGTTCTATCATTAAGAAAGAAAGGAACTATGTCAAGAAAATTAACCCTGTTTAAAATGAACTTATCAACTTTGGTGTTAAGTTCAGTAACTATGTTATTTTGATTAATAACAACTATTTTAATTTATACACCAGTAAATGCATATGGTAGACTTTCATATAACCCTGAATATGTCTTTACAAGCAGTATACCATATGCAGTATTTACAATTATGAACATCTTTATATATTTATCAGTTATAGCAATGTTGATATCAATTTTTGCAATTACATTGCAAGATGCTAAAAAAGATGAAACAATAGCAAAAACAAGAGCTTTTGCTATATCAAATTTTGCTTTGATTCTTATTGCACAACCTGTGTCTTGATTACCAGGTATATCAATTATCGGATTGCTTATTCAGGTTGCTATTACAGTTTTATTAGGTATATCAATGGTTAAATTAAAACCAGCAAAAGTGCACACACTAAAGTAGGACAAAAAGATTAACAATTAATTCTGTTAATCTTTTTGTTTTATTA
>NZ_JBTHHJ010000024.1:0-7388 GCF_054353855.1 Mycoplasma sp. 4423 | reverse complement strand
ATATTAAGTGATAAAGGAATATGATGAGAGAAAAAGATATTTTAATGAAATTAGTAATGCCAAAATATTCAATAACATATAATCGCTTAGGAATTAATATTGGTAAGCATCCTGTAATATTTTTTAAAAATTATCAAGATAATGAATATTATTATGTTTCTGCTCGTAGTGCATCTGATTTTGATAATAAAAAGAGATTTAAATATAATTACGAAGTTGAAATAACTAATTCAAAGATGTTAAATAATAAAGTAAGCTATATTGATACAACACAAATTTTTCATATAAATAAACAAGATCTATATAAAGTTTTTGATAAAGATTCAGTAATATTTTTAAATACAAATTATTTTGATATTAATGATATCAAAAGTATTTATAATAAAATTTATCAAAACTTAACTAAAAATCCACCTTATGTTTCACTTAGTTATATAAATATCAACAAAAATAAAATTCATACACAAACTAAATATTCACATAAAGAGTTTTTATGAAGAAATTATTCTGAATTACAAATAAAACCAGATGGATATAAATATCTTAATTCTGCTAAATGACAAATAAACAAAATTCTAAATAATAACAATTATCCAGATACTATTTTAGAACTTGATGATTTAGCTGGTGGAATATACACAACATATACTGAAATAATTCAAAAACATCATTTATTTGAAAAGTTTAAATCTTTTTTAAAAAAGGATTATCCACAATTTCTTGAAGATAAAAAACTTGATTTTAACAAATATTCACCAAGGCAACTTGAACAAATTTATTTAGGTTTACAAGCATCAGTTGATGTTGATAAATATTTGGATTCAAAATGAGAATACGATCAAATGCAGCAAATTAGAATAGGTTTACAAGCAAAAATTGATATAAAAGACTATTATGATAATAATTTAGATGGATTAAAGATGCAGCAAATAAGAGAATGTATTTTTAATGAACTAGATATAAAGAATAAATATAAAAATTATTGAGCAGATTCTGAAAATGATAGTAATTATGATATTAATAAAGCAGATATCGATGTAATTAACATATTTAATGAAAATTTTAATGACAAAATAAATATCGTTTTTAATGATATTCTCAATCCTAATATATCTTCATTAAATGAAGATGCGAAAGAGACTAAGAATGAAATAAATGTTAAAATTGTTAAAAATATAGATAAAGAAAGTAAATCAGATAATGATGAAAATTCAGATGTTGATAATAAACAAGTGAATGACTTAGTTATTGAAGAAGATAGCGGTATAGTTATGTAAGTTTTAAATTTCAATTGAAAATATTTCCTTAAAATAGATAAAAAAATAATAAATTCACTAAATCTTATATATAAAATTTTGATATAATAATAATATCGTGTATATAAAATAATTCGATATATTTATATAAATAAATGGAGTAAAATGAAAATCAAAAAGAAATTAATATCGCTTTTACTAATTTCATCTAGTGTCACAGCAGTAGCGACAACTGCAGTTGTTGCTTCTTATATTTCGGTAAAGAATGTTCCAACTAAAACTCAATCAATGCATATGTCATTAGCACCATTAAAATATTTTGATGGTGATAATGAAGTTAAAACAAATGAATCAGATAAGAAAACCAATTCAGATAATAAAAATTCATCAAAACAGGAAACAAAAGAGTTACAAGAAGCAAAAGATGGATACAAACAACTTATAGCGTCAATTTTAACTAACGAAAATAGCATTTTCACTGATAAATCTTTTAATCAATATAAAAAAATAGTAGATGATGAGAAGAAAATTCTTGATGAAAAACTTGACAAAAAAGAAATTACTGTTTTTGATGTAAGACTAGCAAATTCAAAAATTATTCATTATAAGTATCAATTAGTGATAAATGATGCAAAATTAGATGATGTTTATAAAATCATAACAGATTTAACAACAAAAATAAAAAATGATGGTGCCGCAGAAGTTCAAGCAGAAATTGATAAAAAAGTAGCAGACTTTAAAAAATCTTATGCAGATGCAAAAGATAATAATCAAAAAACAGAACAATTAACTAAATTAACTGAAATTTTCCTTGATGCAACATTGATTCAACCTGCTATTAAAGATCTTAACACCACTAATATTAATTCACTTAAATTAGAAATTGAAAACACCTGAAAAGAAAATGCATTTTTCACTGTGGATTCATTTAAACAGTTTTCAGATGAAAAAACAAAACTTATAAATCAACTGCAAGATTTATTAACTAATGGTACATCAATTACACAAGTGCAAGAAGATCAAGTTAATTCAGATTTAAAAAATTCAATTAATAAGTTAGTTATAGAATCATCTAAATTATCAGATGCAGAGAATAAATTAAAAGAACTTATAAGCAAGTTACCTAATGAAAAAGATAAAAATACCAAAAAATCAGTTCAAGATGTTGCAAATGAAAAATTAGCAGAAATCAATAATGCTAAAACAGGTGAAACATTACCATCTGATAAATTACAAGATTTATCTACATTGTTTATAAATGTCTGAAGTCAAATAAATAACCAAGAACTGATACAAAACTTTAAAGAGAAATTAAATCGTGAAATTAAAATAATAAGCGACAACGATGAAGTCCAAGTTCTTTCAAATGAAGTGCAAAAAGCAGTGACAATAGAAGATCTTAAAAAGGTACAACTAAAGATAACTGAAAAAATAGCAACTCAAAAAGAAGTGATTGAAGAACCAGAATCTAAATCTACTACAGCAGCTATAATTATTACATCGATTGTAATTGGTATTCTAGCAGTTGTTGGAGTTGTTATTTCATGAATTGCTGCTCCTCGCAAAGAAAAGAATAAAGATTCAAAAACCCAAGAGCAAGAACAAAAAGCAGAAAATTAATTTCTGTTTTTTGATATTTAATTAGTTAACTGATTTTATAAATTATAAGAATATATTGTTTCTAAAACTATATCCGTAGAAACAAATATTAACAAAGATTAGCGAATGATTCCAAGATCATATTTATTAATCAAAAACTTAATTAATATGATAAATCAATATTTTATAAATATACTTAGATAATTATAAAATTATATTTCTTTATTAATTGTTGAAAAATTTCCGTGTATAATGAAATATTGTTCAAATCTCTCTGGAGGGGGGGATTCTATAAACACAATTAAATAAAACACTGAATCAATAATGTTGATATAAGTTGCACAAGATTTTCTTATCTGTTTTTATATATTTAAATAAGATAGTTATAATATATTTATGGTTAAATAATGGAAAAATTTTCATTTATTTATCGTAAATTACAAATAAAAATATATAATTATAGAGCAAAGAATTTATTTAGTGTTTATCTTGTTTATACTTTTCATTAATAAGTAATTTAATCAAAGTAATTTTTCATTTTTAATTTTTATATTTATAACACTAAATTTATTATGCAAATAAAGATATAAAGTGAAATTTATATCTTTATTCTTATATCTTAATTTTAAGAAAGGTTTAAATGAAAAAAATACACCAGAAAATTTTTCTTTTATTATCGGGGATTACTTCATCAACGATAATATTAGCTACTGCATGTTCTAATCAAACTGATAATAAACCAAAGCAAGTAATTATAAATCCAAAATTAATTAATTTATCAACATTACAAACAACATCAAAATCAGCAAAAATAAAAGCTATAATTGATGCAAGCAAACCTGAATATAATAATGCAACGGATTTTAAGATAATATTTAATAACATTTCTTATATAGCTGCTGAAATAAAAACATCTAATAACCAAAAAGAAATTATATTTAACTTAAATGATTTAAATCCTGCTACTATCTATACATTTATAAAATTAGAATTTAAAAATAGTGTTTTAAATTCAGATGTCAATAATTTTTCTTTTACAACTACACAACAAAGTGATTTGACACCACCAAAAAAAAATGAACCTGATCCTGAAAGTGAAAAATCTCAACCTATTGACAAACAAGAATCATATAAAATCGAATCTGTTCAAACATCTAATGTTCATACAACATCTGCTATATTAAAAATTAAGATTCACACATCATCTGATATTTTAAATGCAAGTAATTTTATATTAACATTAAATAATCAAAACTACACTTCTTCGTCATTCAACAAACAAACAAAAGAAGTAACTTTTGAATTAGACAACCTAAACATAAATACAACATATAAGTTAAATAAATTGTTAATAAATGATAAAGAATTTCCATCATTTGATTTTAGTTTTAAGACAAAAGCAGAAAATGTAGTTGAATCATTACAAGCAAGTTCGATTAGTCACAACAGTTTATCAATCACATTCTCTTTGACAGATAATAATTTAGATGTCACACAATTAAATGTAGAAGTAAGCGATTACAGTCAACCTATTTTAGTTTCATTTAATCAAGAAACTCAAAGTTACAATTTTACTTTAACTAATTTAACCCCACAAAAATCATATACTATCAATTCTATAAGTTATCAAGGTAAGACATTATCAATAAAATCCTTGAATCACACCTTTACAACCACTTCTAATGCATTGCAAGTTAATCAAGCACATTTGGTATCAAAAAGCAAAAATACTGCTGCAATCGAGTTTAATTTAAACCGCGATATAACAGACAATGAATTAGCATCATTATCGGTAGATTTAACAAACAACGAAGCAACAACCAAACATAATAAATTTAAATATTTATCAAACCATAAGATATTGCTTCAAATAGATTCACTAAAACCTCAGACAACTTACAAACTAACTAAATTAACTTTAAATAACAATGATATAGCATTAAACCAAGAAAACCAACTTTCTTTTACAACATCAAAAGAAGTTACTA
The DNA here is from genome assembly GCF_054353855.1 of Mycoplasma sp. 4423. Taxonomy (NCBI): domain Bacteria; kingdom Bacillati; phylum Mycoplasmatota; class Mollicutes; order Mycoplasmatales; family Mycoplasmataceae; genus Mycoplasma; species Mycoplasma sp. 4423. Next base: position 2,545 of record NZ_JBTHHJ010000024.1, on the reverse strand, counting down.
CTGATTCATTTGCAATTAGCAAAATAACTTATAAAGATATCACTGCTACTTCTGCTACAATGCATATTGACTTTAGTTCAAACGATCTTTTAAATGAAAACCATCATGAATTTGAAGTAAATTTAGATAATAAAGTTTATAAATTTAGTGATTATAATCCATCAGAATCATATGTTGAAATTGTGCTTGATAATCTTGATTTTCATACAAAGTATTTTGTAAATTCAGTTACACTAAATGATAAAACTTTAACATTACCAACTGATGAATCACAAAAATCATTTACCACCTTGGACTGAAATCGTCCGGTAATATTAAATAGTTTAGGATATACTTTTGAAGATAAAGTTTCAGCTGATTCATCTGATGTGATGTCATTAGATTTTGGTGTTATTGATTTATTTCCACTTCATCGATCTCAGTATTTCTTTACAGCAGAATTCACTGATGAAAATGCAAATAAAGACTACAATTTAGATTTTTTTGCTACACCTAAGGAAAATAATAACAATCAATTAAGTTTAGATAATATTCGTATCTTTGTTAAAAATAATCCTGAAGAAGCTGATGAAGGACATTATTATGATTTAGAACCAAATAAAACATATAAACTCAAAGCATTAAAATTAACTAATGGTGATGGACAAAGTGAACACGGAACACTTACTTTTACTTTAAAACAAGGTGCTTCATTTATCATTGATACACATATTAACACCACCAGATATCAAAATGTTGAAATAACTAATACTAATAATAATTTAAATGTTTCACTTAGTTTATCAGCCGATTCAAGTGATCCTGTTTCAGTTGATATAAAAAGTGATTTTGGTGGTTTATGAAATATAAATTTAACTAAAACAAATGATAAATATACAGGAAGCTTACAGATTAATAATTTTCCGTCTGGAACATACAGCATCGCAAGAGTATATTTAAATTCAAAACCTATTTTTGTAAATAAAAATAATAAAGGTAACGATACATTAAGAATTGATGCAAGTAAACCAACAACAAATAATATAAATACAATAAACTATTCATATGATAAATTTAATTATCAACATAATATTATTTTAGATTTACAAAGTAATAACACTGTTAATACATTTGTTTATAAACAGTCTCCAAATATTGTTATACAAAAAAATGACTCGGAAGATTTTATTAATTTAAATAGTATATGAAATCCGAATACTAATAAATTAGAAATAAAAACTTTAAATTTAGATTTTGCAACAACTTATAAAGTTATCGGAATTGGTAGTGTACATATTAACGAAAATAAGTCATTTACAACTATAGCTAAACCTACTACAAAAGCACAGCTTAGTGTTGATGAGTTAAACAGTTTAATTAATTCAATCAATCACTTAACACTAAAAAAACGTTGATGAGCATCTGGTATTAAAAAAGTTTTATTAGCAGATAAAGATTTATTTAAATACTTTAATTTTTCAAATAAAAATGGATTCGATAATGAAATAACATTTAATTTTGATGAAAGTAAATTTAGTAATCTAAATGAATTAAATGGTACATTATCGCTGACTTTGAAATTAAGTAGTGGAAATAATCATTCAATTGAAAAAACTTTTAAAATTGAAAATTTATACTCAAAAGCTTGAATTATTGCTAATAAAACTAACACATTATTATTCGATCCATTAGTACATATCTCAAAAACAGGTATGAAAAAATCCACCAAGGACTTTGATGATGCATATAAAGATGCTAAATATAGTAACATTGATGATTTAGATTCATCTTTTGGAAAACCTGCTATTATCGTTGATCTAAACGATGCATCGCTACAAAACTTTATTGATATCGATGATGGACTAAAAAGTTATGATCCAAGTGTTTTTAAAGCATATTTTGTTAAATATAAGGATGATGAAAATGTCTATAAACCATATAAAACCACTGCATATGCTCCATTAGGTATGATTCAATATAAAATAATGTTTTGATTCAATCCAACTAATGCTGAAGATAAATATACTAACCAAATTACACCTTTGTGATTAGTCGGATTTAATAATTATACTAACAAAGATGCAAAAGATTGATATACATATTTATCAAGGCAAGCAAAATTATATGCATCAGCAGATTATTTAACTGTTAATTCTTCATATGGTCTTAAATCAACTGCAACCGAGAGTGCTGAGCAAATGGTTGCATCGATAAATAATAAAGCAAATTCTCAAGAAAAAGTAGATTATCTTGATAAATATACTAATTTAATCAAGTTTATTAATGATAATTATAATGTTATAAAAGATGCCTATAATCCAGCTGTAGCACGCAGTTATTATCAAATTGAAATTATAAATGCATCAAAAATTGAATATGGTAAAAACAAGTTTGTAGATATTACTTTTGCATTAAAACCAATATATTTGGGTGCAAGTGATGCATATAAAGCAAAAACAGATGTTATAGCAAAAAATGTTATCCATATCCAATTACTTAACAATAATTAAAACCTGAATTTCCCACTTTAATGTATTAAAAAATCGTTTAAGCCTTAAACATAGGC
>NZ_JBTHHJ010000023.1:0-7632 GCF_054353855.1 Mycoplasma sp. 4423 | reverse complement strand
AATATGCAGAGATGATACAATGTTAATTTTCTGTTAATTTTTATGTCCTTGTTTATGCACCTTATTTTTTATTATCCAATAAATTATTTCAACTACTAATATAATCATTAATCTGCGAAAAGATTTTCTTATTTTTATCTATTTTTACTGATAAAAATGAATAAATAATATCACAAAGCATAAAATAAGAAATCTTTGAGCCTAGCACTCCAATACGATACTTTTGCTCAAGCGAATCAACATACAATAAATTCAACGAATGATTGCTTTGTAAACTCTGATTCTTTGTTCATACAGAATATGGAATATTATTTGTTTCTAAGAAGTTTATAACAAATTTTATTTCTAAAGTTGTTCCTGATTTAGATATCACTGTTACATGTACTTTTTTAAGTTGTAGCAATGAATTAAAGCTTAAAAAGGTATGTACATCACTACAATATAAAACATTAAATCCTATTTTTCTTAAATTATTAGCAAAATAAGCTGATATCATACCAGAATCACCAATGCCAAAAAATAGATTAATTTTGTATTCTAATAATGTGTTAATATACTTATAAATGTATTTATTATCTAAAAACTTATTTACACTTTTTTCAATTGTAAACATATAATGTGATTTAATATTAGAAATTACATCTGATAAATTTTCGCTTGATTCATTATTATTTCAATCAATACGATCATCTAAATATTGCAATCTTGCTGAAATATAGATTCTTATATCTTGAATATTTCTAAAACCTAATATTTTTGAAATACGAGAAATAGTTGCTTGTGACACATCAAGCTTATCAGATAATTGCAAAGTTGATAATTCTAAAAAACCATTAGGATATAAACTAATAAAATCGGTTAATTTTATCAATGATTTTATATGTTGATTTGATGTAATTATTTGCTTTAGATTATTATCAAAAATTTCTTTTTTCATAGGTAAAAATAATTATATATTTTGCTTATAAAAATGCAAATTATTTTTGTGTTTTATGCTTTTTATGTTTCTTTATTTTGCAATATTTTTTTCTTTATTCCTCTTCTTTATTTTAATCAATCTTATTATAAAACTATATAATACAAAAAGATGACACATCTGTGTCATCTAAATTATTATAATTCTGCACCTTTATTTGATGTAATCTGGTTATTAATACTTTCTGCTTCGACTCCAACTATTGCTTGAAATGATTTTTCAGAAACTTTTACTAAACCAAATACACCTGCTTTTTTCAAATCTTCTTCAGATACTTTACTTCCATCTTTAACTTCATAACGAAGTCGTGTTGAACAGTTTTCAAAAGTTGTTATATTATCTCAGCCACCAAAAGCTTTAACAATATTTCTTGCTTTTGTTGAAAAGCTACCATCATTTGCTTCTGGTGAGACAACTTCTTTTATTTCTTCTTCTGAACGTATGATACCTTCACCACGACCAGGTGTTGATAAGTTAAATCCTTTGATAAATCCAACCCCTACACCAAAGTAAGCAGCAGCAGTTACAAATCCAATAGGGAAAATTCATCCTGGGTTAGCAAACACTCTTGCTGCGCCTGTATAACCTGATTCGTTGATTATTCTTAATGACTTAGGTATTGAAGTAATGTAGTCTAATAATCCAGCTGAAAATCCAAATCCTAATTGTATTCCAAATGCTCCTGTTATAAATGCAAAGATACCTGTTAAGATTGCATGTGATAAGTATAAAAGTGGAGAAACATATAAGAAAGCAAATTCAATTGGTTCTGTAATACCTGTTAAAAAGCTTACAATTGCTGCTGAACCATATAATGAAGCAACTTTAATCTTTTGTTCTTTGGTTTCTGCTGAATAAACAAATGCACCCACTAAGGCAGGCAATCCGAACATCATCATTGGGAAGAATCCTGCTTGGAAGATACCGCCTGGGTTGCCTTTTGCTTGTCCTTGTAAGAAAATAAGAATATCACCATTAACAGTTTGTGATGGATTACCTTCTTTTGGTCATTCACCTAATTGGAATCAGAAGATGTTATTTGGAATATGATGTAATCCGAATGGAATTAAAAGTCTGTTTAAAAATCCATATACACCCATTATTCCCGCTCTTGTAAAGCGCGCTTGTGCTGATAAATTAAATGATTCACCTTGTTTTGATGTTACGGCTTTTGACATCGCTTCTGAAATAGCAAAAATCACATAACCGATTCAAGGGAAAATAACTGCTCAAACAATTGTAAATAATGTTGATGCAATAATAGCAACTGCTGGAACTAATCTTTTTCCACTAAAGAATCCTAATACTTTTGGCAATGTAACATTGTTTGAACGATTATATACAAATGCAGTTAAAGCACCTACTACAATACCATTAAGTACATTTTTAGCAAGAACGTCATCTGTTTTCTTTCCAAAAATTGTATGAAAACCGGTAGAAACTACTTGATAAGTTCTAGTAAATTCTTTAAATCCTGTTCCTGATTTTGTATCTTTTGGCGAAGATGCTACAAAATCCTTAATAACACCTGTATCAGTATCTACATAACCTTTATGTACAAACAAAGTTCCATAATACACATCGGTTAAAGCAACCATTAAAAAGGTTAATATCATTATTCCAATAAATCCAGCAAATGCTGCTTCACCCCGTTTGTCTTTTGTGAAAGCAAATGCTACACCTACTGCAAATATAATGTATAAGTTTGAAAATACTGCATCACCACTTTTTAATAATAATGATTGCACAAACTTACCAAACGGAGAATCACCTGGTAATTCTGCTCCGATTCTTAACAAGATCGCAGCAACCGGTAGCACCGCAATCGGAAACATCAATGCTGATCCTATACGTGAGAGTTTTGTCATTCATCCTTTAGCTAACCCACCTGAAAATGTTTTTTTAGCAGTTGTAGTCATTATTTACCTCCTGCTTTAGCTAAAAGAAGTTTTTTCTTCTTCAAAAAGAATCCATGTGAAGCAATTGTAGCGATAATTGCTCCAAAAAAGCTAAGAAAGAATAAGAATCCCATTGCCCCTATTACATCTGATCGAAATTTTTTGAAAGCAGCAACATATGCATCATAATGAGCACCTAGTTTTTCTTTTGAAAACCCGTGACTGTTTTCTGTGAAACCTCCAAATAATCCGATAAGTATGATTAAAAAGACAATAAATAAAGTTCATAAAATAATATAAACTCATTGCGACCAGTGCAAGTCTTTGAGTTTTTTTAAAAATTTATCCATATAACCTCACTGAGTGATTTACACTCTAAAATATTATAAAATCATTTTCATATACAAATGCTAAGATGAAAAAATTTTTCATATTTTTTGTTTTATTAATGATGTTTAATATAAAAAATAAAAAATTTTTTTATTTTACATATCAAATAGACTTCCATAATAAAATAATTGCGAGGTTGTTATGAACAAACATTTAGATACATTAAATTATAAACAGCTTGTAAATATTTTTGCTGAATCAAATAAAGATGTAATCAAAGCATATAATAATTTGAAAAAAGATATTATTCAACTTGCTAAGCAATGTGTTAAAGTCATCAAAAAAAACGGTAGAATATTTTATGTAGGTGCTGGTAGTAGTGGAAGAATCGCTTTATTAGATGCTTTAGATATTTTACCTACATTTGGAGAGTTAAATTGATTCAAATACTCGATGGCCGGTGGAGATGCAGCAATCTTAGCGTCATTAGAAGGCTATGAAGATGATTATAACTTAGGTTACAGTGATGCAAAAAAAGAAAATATTAATAATAAAGATTTAATCATCGGTTTGTCTGCATCGGGAAATACTAAATATATAAAAGGTTTTTTTGTTTATGCAAAAACTACTAATGCAAAAACTACCTTGATAGCAAATCAAAAAAATGGAGACTGTGAATCTGTTTCAGATGATGTTATAGTTGGTGATGTAGGTAAAGAAGTTATTTCTGGTTCTACTCGTTTAAAAGCAGCGACTTTGCAAAAACTTATCTTAAACACTATCTCATCAATTACTGCTATAAAACTAGGTAAAGTATATGATGATTTAATGATTGACTTAATTCCTAAAAACGAAAAATTAGTTAAGCGTAGCATTGATATTTTAAAACAAATAACACATATATCTGCATTAGATGCACAAAAGTTATATTCAGAAGCAGATCAAAATATTAAAGTTGCTGCTATAATGCATTTAAATAAAGTTGATAAAATAAATGCGATTAAGCTATTAAAAAAATCACATAATAATTTAAGGGAAGTAATTGGATAATGAAAATAGAAAATGTTAAAATTATAAATTATAACAACATCATTGATTGTGCTGATATATATATAAAAGATCATAAAATACAAAAAATTATACCAAATCAAAATCAAGCAAAATATATAGCAGTTCCTGGATTTATCGATACACATATACACGGTTTTTATAATTACGATGTTATGGAAGGAAGCGATGCGGTTTCTGCTATTTCAAAAAAACTTGCTCAACATGGAACAACTGCTTTTATGCCTACATTGATGACAAATCAGTGACAAAATATTTTAGATGTTTTAGACGATGTGAGTAAAAATACTAAATATGTTGCAAGAAATTTAGGTTTGCATTTAGAAGGTCCTTTTATTGCAAATGCTAAAAAAGGAGCACATAAATTTGAGTATCTTAGAAAACCAACTGTTTTAGATATCAAAGAACTTATTAATGCATCACAAAACACACTAAGAAAAATATCATTCGATCCTGATGTGGTAGATATAGAAGTATTTAAACAGATGCAAAAACACAATATAATAGGGTCTATCGGACATTCAGCAACTGATTTTGAAACTGCATCAATCTTCTTTGATAATGGTTGTAAATCTGTATGTCACTTATGAAATGCTATGTCAGGAATCGACTCAAGAAACCCAGGTTTGCTTCAGGCTGCATTAATGAGCGAAAACACTTATGTAGAAATGATTTTCGATTTATTTCACATTTGTAAGCAGTCTATTTGATTCACTATCAAAAATAAAGGTTTTGATAAAATTATTGCTGTTTCAGATGCAATTAAACCTGCTTATTATAAAGATGGAGAAAATATTTCAGGTGATATCCCTGTTATAAAAGATGGATTAAAAATAACTTTAAAAGACAGTAATACTATTGCAGGTTCAGGTATCAGTATACACGATGCTTTTAAAAACTTATTGAGTATCAATGTAAATTCTTGTGATGCAGTAAAAATGACATCATATAATGCTGCTAAATACTTAGGATTAAATAAAAAGTTAGGCAAAATTAGGATAGGTTATCTAGCAGATATAGTATTAATGGATTATAATTGAAATATTAAAAGTGTTTATATTGATGGAAAAAAGGTAAACTAAGGAAAATATGAAAGTTATAATTAAAGAAAATTCAGATTTACAAGCTAAATATGCAGCAGATTTAATAGCAGATGCTATTAAATCAAGACCTAATTTAAACATTTGCTTTGCAACTGGTAACTCTCCTATAAAAACATATCAATTATTGATTCAAAAATATCAAAATAAAGAGATTTCTTTTAAAGATGTTACAACATTTAACCTTGATGAATATGTTGGAATTGATATAAAAAACCCTTGCTCATACCATTATTTTATGTTCAATACACTTTTTAATTATATTGATGTAGATAAATCAAATATTAATCTGCCAAACGGAATAGGAAATATTGGTTTAAATGCTAAAAAATATGAAAAGTTAATAGCAGAAAAAGGTGGTATAGATTTAATGATACTAGGAATCGGTATCAATGGACATATTGCATTTAATGAACCAGGTTCAAAAATCAATGATATAACTCGTGAAGTAATTTTGACTAAAAGTACTATAAATGCTAATAAAAAGTATTTTGACAATATAAAGTTAGTTCCAAAAACAGCTATATCAATGGGTATCGGAACTATATTAAAAGCAAGAAAAATTATTTTGTTAGCAGATGGAGATTCTAAAGCAGATGCAATTACAAAAACAATAAATGGTCCTGTTTGCTCGGATGTTCCTGCTAGTTTCTTACAAACACATAATGATGTAACTATAATTTTAGATTCAAAAGCAGCAAAATTATTATAAAACTTTCAATAAGGAAACCTTATTGATTTTTTGAATAATTTATTTTATATAAATCAATCATTTAGTAAATAAAATCATAGAATAAAGCCTTAAAAGCATAATCTTAATGATTAATGAATATAAAAAATATGGTAAAATATATTAATACAAAAAGCATTTTCTAAATTATATAAAAGAATTTGCTAAAATTATTGGTGCTTATGGACAGGACCTAGATGAAAGACTAGGCTATGGTTGGTTTTAGCGCTAAGACAAACTAAATTAATTTAAATCATAAACAATATGAAAGGAATATTAATATGGCAAAATTAGAATTTGATCGTAGTAAAGAACACGTTAACGTTGGAACCATTGGACACGTTGATCACGGTAAAACAACTTTGACTGCTGCTATTGCTACAGTTTTATCTAAAAAAGGACTTTCAGAAGCTCGTGATTATGCTTCAATCGATGCTGCTCCAGAAGAAAGAGCTCGTGGAATTACAATTAACACAGCACACATTGAATATCAAACTGAAAAACGTCACTATGCTCACGTAGACTGTCCTGGACACGCTGACTACGTTAAAAATATGATTACCGGAGCAGCTCAAATGGATGGTGCTATCTTAGTTGTTGCTGCAACCGATGGACCAATGCCTCAAACTCGTGAACACATTCTTTTATCAAAACAAGTTGGTGTACCTCGCATCGTTGTATTCTTAAATAAATGTGATATGTTAGAAGGTGATGAAGGTGCAGAAATGATCGACCTTGTTGAACTTGAAGTTCGTTCACTTCTTACAGAATATGGATTTGATGGAGATAATGCTCCTGTTATCCGTGGTTCTGCATCATTAGCATTATCAGGTGATGCAAAATGAGAACCAAAAATTATGGAATTAATGGATGCAGTTGATACATACATTGAAACACCTATTAAAGACTTTGAAAAACCTTTCTTAATGGCTGTTGAAGATGTATTCACCATTACAGGACGTGGAACAGTTGCTACAGGACGTGTAGAGCGTGGAACACTTAAATTAAACGAAGAAGTTGAAATCGTTGGTTTAAAACCTACTAAGAAAACAGTTGTTACAGGAATTGAAATGTTCCGTAAAAACCTTAAAGAAGCACAAGCTGGAGATAATGCTGGATTATTACTTCGTGGAGTAAACCGTGAAGATGTTGAACGTGGACAAGTTTTAGCAAAACCAGGTTCAATTATCCCTCACACAGAATTTGAAGCAGCTATTTATGTTCTAAAAAAAGAAGAAGGTGGACGTCACACACCATTCTTTAAAAACTATAAACCACAATTCTACTTCCGTACCACTGATGTTACTGGTGGAGTTGAATTTGATGCAAAACGTGAAATGGTTATGCCAGGAGAAAACGTTAACTTAAAAGTTAAATTAATCGCTCCTATCGCTGTTGAAGCAGGAACCAAATTCTCTATCCGTGAAGGTGGACGTACAGTTGGTGCTGGTTCAGTAACAAAGATTATTAAATAAACAATTTAAAAGTCGGGTTTATATCCCGATTTTTTAATGCTTTGCAAACAAAAAC
>NZ_JBTHHJ010000022.1:0-8081 GCF_054353855.1 Mycoplasma sp. 4423 | reverse complement strand
TCACCTGATACCATTCCGAACTCAGTAGTTAAGCCACTTTACGCCGACGATAGCCCAACGGTGAAAATAGGAAGCTGCTTTTTTTATACCTTTTGAGCAGCTTCCGAAAGGAAATATATGAAAACATTTAAAATTTGAAATAATGATAAAAAGCAAGAAGTTTTAGAATATCTTTATAAAAAAGACCCGATTCAATATTTATTTTTAATCTCTGATATCGAACAATACGGTTTACAAAATCAAAATATTAAAACTTTTGTTTTATATAACAAAAAAATAGAAGCAATTTTTTTAATGTTTTATTCTAATTTAGTTGTGTTATTTGATACTGATGCTATAAATATAAATGAATTTTTGAAAATATTAAATAATGAAGACATTCAAAACCTAATTATTGATACAAATTTTTATAACTTTTTAAATAAACATAAACTTATTGATTCGCTGGATTATATAGTAGAAAAAGAACAGATTGCTAAGTTAGATGTAAATATTTTTAACATGCAGACAAAAGACTTTTTAGCTAAATCTAAGCCAGTAACTGAAACTGACATCATAGAGGTTATCAATTCTAAAAAGCAAATTAAAGAATGAGGTGATGTTAGTGGACATACTTTAAATGTAGAATATTTAACTAATGAATTAAAAAGTGGATATTATCAAGCATACATCATTAAAGATGAGCAAAAGGTTATCTCACATGCTTCTATAAGTGCTAAAAACAAACAAGTTGCTATGATTGGTGGAGTATATACATTAAACCAATATCGTCGTCAAGGACTAGCTTATGATTGTGTAGTTAATTTAATTAGAAAACTTCTGTCTCAAAACCTAACACCTGTTTTATTCTTCAGCAATCCTGCTGCTGCTAAGATGTATTATAAACTTGGTTTTAAAGACTATGGACAATTATTTGTATTGCATAAATAAAAGCACCACAATGGTGCTTATTTTATTTTTCTATCTTAATTTTGACACTTGGACCCATTGATGCTGAAACGGTAAGGTTTAACATATATGTTCCTTTAACAGCAGCAGGTTTAAGTTTTTTAATTAAGTTAATCAAGGTTTTTGCATTTTCAACTAATGCTTGTGTTGACATACTTGATTTACCGATTAATGAATGCACGATTCCAGCTTTATCAGTACGGTAATTAGCTTTTCCTTTTTTAAGTTCTTCAACAGCTTTTTCAGGTGCAGGAGTAACAGTTCCGGTTTTAGGATTAGGCATTAAACCTTTTGGTCCTAAAACTTTTCCATATTTACCTAATAAAGGCATCATTGTAGGGTCAGCAACCATAACATCAAAGTCAAAATCACTTTCTTTAATCTTTTGTTCAAGAGCAGGACCATCTAAAACAATATCTGCTCCAGCATCTTTAGATAATTTTTGTTTTTCTACATTATTTGTAGCAACAAGAACTTTAACAGTTTTACCTGTTCCGTTTGGTAATAATACTGCACCTCTAAGTTGTTGGTCAGCTTTACGAACATCTAAGTTTAAATTAAATGCTAAGTCAATTGAAGCATCGAATTTAGCATATGAAGTTTTTTTAGCTAATTCAATCGCTTCTGACAAATCATAAGCAATAGTTCTATCAAATGATTCACGAGCATTTTTTAGGTTTTTTGAAATTCTTTTTGCCATTATTCTGCTCCTTCTTCTGCTTTATCATCTGAGTGTGTATGCACTTCTATAGCTTGACCTTTAGTTTCGTTTAATTTAGTTTGTGCCTCAACAAGAGCGGCCTCTTTTGCAGCAGCAGCAGATGCAGCCTTTGCAGCTGCTTTTGCTTCAGCCTTTGCTTTGAAGATATCATCATAACCTTCAACCAAAACACCCATTTGTTTTGCTGTTCCAGCAACTGTTGCCATTGCAGCATGGATATCATTGGTATTTAAGTCAGGAAGTTTGTATTCTGCAATTTCTTTAAGTTGTTCTTTTGTAATTGTTCCAACAATAGTTGTTTTAGAGTTTTTTGAGCCTGATTTTAATTTTGCTGCTTGCATAATTTTATATGAAGCAGGTGCTGTATAAAGTTTAAATTCAAAACTTTTATCTTTATATACTGTAATTTTTACAGGAACTGGTTCATCGCCTCTGTCTCTGGTTGCATCGTTAAATGCTCTGGTAAATTCAGGCATATTAACACCAACTCCAGCTAAGGCTGGACCTGGTTTAGCTTTACCAGCTAAAAATTGAAGTTTAGCAACACGGTGTATTTCTTTTTTTGCCATTTTTAAAATCCTTTCGATAATGGTGGTCTGTGATTTAATAATCTCCCACTTGTGGCAATTAATAAATTGCTTTTTAATTATATTAAAAAAATTTTTTTTCAAAAACCTTTTTATAAATATTATTACTCTATACACAAGAGATAAAAGTTATTCAAAATCTATCATTTCAAATTTATCAGGATGACTTTGAATTTCTTTTTGTAATTTATATTTGAATGAATTTGGATTATTTTCACTTTCATATCCTAAGTAATCATAATCATATGAATTCAATAATCCAAATCCGTATCCATTATCACCAAGATTTTGCATAAACAATGCTACCATATTCATATCTTCATCGAAAACTAAACTACCCGACGCACCTGATGTTAAATCATACTTGTTATTAGGTAAATCATTTAAAATAAAACTTCTAAAATTTCCATATTTAGCAAACTCAGGTGCCTGTTGGTTGATTACAATATCATCAATTCGATTAATAATGTGTTCACGGTATCTTAGCCCACTATTTCCTGCATGTGAATCTTGAGGAAAAGAACTAAGATAAAATTTTACATAATTATCTGCACTTAGATATTTTGCTTGCTTACTTAGTTTTAAGTTAGGTAATTTTTTTCAGTTGTTCAAATAATTTAATACTTTTAAATCATTTGAATTTTTAGCTCTTTTTATCAGCTGTGCAATATCAATAATATTTATTGAAATGTCTGCTTCATTTAAATTACCTTGTCCATAAGGATCAGAAACCAACTTACCTTGTTTATTATATTGATTAGTTGCTTGTCAGAAGTTCAAAATAAAATCATTTCTTTCAACATCGATTGATATATCATTTGCTCAACTATTTACTTTTTTATCATCAAAATCAGGGATTAATAATTTTTGCGGTATTCGAGGATTACCCCAATTATTATTAAGGATGTCACTAACATGTCTGTTAGTGATAAAGTAATACCTTTGATCATTTATATCAGTAGGTTTAACCTTAGCAATCATAGTAGAAGTTCCACCACCTAATACAAATACTCTTGCTTTAATCTTATCAAACATTGCATTTTGCTTATTAATTATTCGTTTACCACTATATACCATATCTTTTGGATTATATGCTAAACCATTTGATGCTAATTTTGCATATAAATCATCTGTATGATAATCTTCAGATAATGAAAAATTCATGTCATCATTTTGGTTTGCTAAATAAGTAATTTCAGTTATTGTGGAAAATTTATCAAACATATCCTTATTTACATCATCAAAACTAAATGATTTTGTGTTTTGAGGTTGCAAAACAACTTTTATCTTATCATTATCAAGGCTTGTAGCAAATGAATAACCATTTATATTACCTTGAATCAACTTATCTTTAAGAAGTTCCTCTAAATCTATATCAATAACAATTGGTTGACTCTGAGTCTGTGTGTACATCTGATTTAGTATCTTGATAAATGTAAATCTAATTTTTCTTTTTGAAAAAGGTTTATTCAAAAAGTTTTTAATTTCTTTTTTAAAAATAAGATTATTATTTTGGATTTTAAGTTCATTATTTTTTATATGTGAAAGCATTATTTGATGTTTTAAAACATTAATACTATCATTATTCTTCAAATGCACTTTTAAATCAGGAACATAAGAAAAAACTGATTTTCTAGGATTTTCATCCATATTTGGATAAAATCACTTAGGAAAATCACTATAGACTTGCCCTTGTGAAGTTATATATGTAAGAACTTTTTGCATCTCTGTTCTAAAGTAATTTGATACTATATTAATATTATGTTCACTATTTTCTAATATAACAGAGTTAGGAAAAGAAGATTTATCAAAAATTTGTTTTGGGTTGTTTATATCACCTGGATATGTTAAATTAGAACTAGAATCAATTTTTTCTGTTGGAGAAAATTGATATTCTGTATTTGGTTTTTGACTTTCTTTTTTCTCAGATTCGATTGGTTTTTGTTCATTATCTGGTTTTTGTGAATCCTTGTCTTTATCAGGCTCTGTTATTTCTGATTTTCCTAGTTGCTCATTGTTATCAGGATCGATGGGTTTTTTTGTTTCAACAGGTTTTTGTTCTGGACTTTGCTTTGGTTGCTGTGGTGTTTGTGGTTGGGTCTCGTCTGGTTTTGGTGCTTCTTTTTTTGCAGGTGGTTCAGTAGGTTTAGGTGTACTTGGAGGTTTATCTTTACCTATAATTTCTATTGGGTTCGATGGTTGCTGCAAAATTATTCCTTTATTTGGATCATGCACTTTTTGTGTGTTTTCAGGTTTATGGGTCACATTACTCTGACAAGAAACATAAAGCACCGATGACGATACTAAAATTATGCTTAATAAAGATTTAATTTTCATTAACGTTTTGTCCTTGAGTAATAATATGTATTAAGCAATGAATTAACTTTATCATCAACCCCTCATAATCTTGCGTGGATGATATTTTTATCACTTTCATCTACTTCATAGATTTTTACTGCTTTAACATCGTAGGTATTATCATCCGATACAAAATAATTTCTACGAATTAACTTGTAATCAAGTTGAGTAGATGGGGTATAATTAATTAAATTAAAATTGGTTACATTTGGATACTTTTCTGATAAAACTTCAAAAAACTTAGGTGCCATATCTTCATCGATAATCATATGCGAAAACCAATAACCCATTGTATTCAAAACTTCTTCTGTTTCTTCTTTAACTTGTGATTTTTTATAATTTTCATCTTCTTTTTGCTTTATATTGAAATAAAATTGCTCAAAAAACTCTTTGAATAACGGATTATCAAATTTTTTAACAGCTAAATCACGAAAATTTTGTAAGTCTGCATCATGAAGTTGATCGTGTTCTAATGTTTTCTTATAAATTTCAATTAATTCATTTTTGAAATTGTTAAAAATTGTTGTTGGATCGGGACTAAATTTATATTCTTTATTATTTTTTTCAAGTTCTTCTGCTGCCACTAAAAACACATCGCGCATTTCAGAAGTGAGATATTCATCATACATATCAATAATATTTTTGTTAGTATTAATGTTATTTAAATGTGCATAAAAAGCATGTGAAAGATTATGATACAAAGTCTTTTCAGTTGGTTTGGAAATAGTTTCTGAAACAACTAAACCATCTACTAATAAGATGTTTTCACGAAATTTTATTGCTTCTACTGTTCCATCATCAACAGTTACATTTTTCTCAACTAATTTACCATCTTTATATTTATTAAAGGTAAATCCATTATCAGCTGCATAATAAGTATCCAAAGCATCTCCGTTATACATAATAGCTGAATTTACATTACCGTTTTTTGTATTTAATAATGCTTGCACTATGGCTTGTCCATCTCCGTTAAATGACAATGTATTTGATGTATTAGTAATATTTTGTCCAGTAGATTTATTAACCATCTCTACAAAACTATTAACTATTCTTTCATAATTATCTAAATCTACCTTACCACTATGTGGTGTAAGTTTTGTTGCTTTTTTAGGAAAATAATAAGAAGAACCATACAAAAGTTCAGCACGCACTGCATCGGTTAACACCATATGTTGATACCCGTTTTTAAAAGCTGTATTTATTAAGTTAAATAAAGAATTAGGTTTCAAGTATTCGGAATATAAATGTGTATCTTCTTTTTGTGGGTCAACAAATTTAGATGTGTTTTTAGGATCTTTTGCTTGCTGAAGTAATTCATCACGATTTTTTTGAAAATCTTCATCAGTTAGTAATTTTCCAAAAGTTTGATTTGTCAGTTTACCACTTTGTTTATGCTTTGCATAAGCAAAAACTGCATCTTGGATATAATAAGGAACAAAATATTGTCATAAATGCTTTTGTGGTCTATCAATATCCTTTAATTCTTCATCATAACTAGCAAGGTGATTAAAAACTATCGGTGTATAAATTTCTTGTAATTTCTTTTTTAATTGGTTTTCGGTCTTTATCATCTGATTTGGGTCACTTATTTCAAGTAATTGGTTAAAATCTATTGGTTTAATTAATCCTTTTTTAATTAAACCAATTGCTTGAAAGTCGCTTCCGATTCCCGCAACGGCTTTATGGTTATTTAATGCAATAGTAAAGTCTTGAATTTCATTAAATTCCTTATAATCAAAGTCTTTATTAATAAGGTCTCGATTAACATCATCGATATATGATTTATAGTTAAAAAATGCTGGTTTAAATGGTGATTCTACCTTTGCAGCAACTACTGCTGCGACTGCAATTCCTGCTGCAACTGCTCCTGAACCGAGCAATCATCTTTTGGTGTATTTACTACTAAAAATGTTTCTATTTTTTTCCATCTCTTCCTTGAGTTATTTTTTGTAAAATTATTTTATTAAATTCTGAAAATTCAAAAGAAAAAAATAAAAAAAGCTCGGATATCCAAACTTCTTTTAGCATCATAAGCCGTGTTCTGTTCCTTAAAAAAGGTGCTGATAATTTATCTAACATAAAATATGTTTTGCTTGCTAATTCATTTATTAACTTACAATTCCCCTACCAAATTTGGGTTTCTAGTTCATGGAGTTTACCGCGTTTCACAATTCTCGTCTCTGTGGCACTAGTCGTCTAAGCTTAAACTTATTAGGTTTAACATGATCACTACTAACATCGCAGTTAGTACTAGCACGGACTTTCCTCTACTTTTTAAAGCAGCTATCAGCTAATGCAAAAGATATTATATATCAATTATGTGTATTAAATAAATTATTTTGCTTTCATAAAGCAAAATGAATACTTATAAAATTTATATTTTATAATTATGTTTTTTATAAAAGATAGATATAATTTATAGGATTTTTCAAAATTATAGAAAAAGGGAGGTTTGTTTGGCTAACATTAAATCTAAGATCAAAAGCATTGTCAAGATGGAAAAAGCTCGTCAAAGAAATGCTGCAATGAAATCTAGAGTTAAAACCGCTATCCGTAAAGCTCGTGAAGCAGTTTTAGCAGCAGATGAAAAGGCAGCATTATTAGTTGCACAAGCTCACCAGGTAATTGCTAGAGCAGTTACCAAAGGTGTTTTCCATAAAAATAAAGGTGCTAGAAAACACTCACGTTTAGATCAATTCGTTAATAAGACAAAAGAATCTAAATAAACTTTGACAAGCTAAGGCTTGTTTTTTTAAACCTTTATTCACAACTTTATTCACATTTTGATGAATAATTTGTAGTTTCAATTACTTTTAGAAAAATAATTTATAATATAAAAATAAAGGTGGTAGAAATGGTAAAAAAAATACCGAAGATTAGGTTTAAAGAATTTAATGAAGAGTGGAATTATGAAGTTTTAGGGAATCTTGTTGATAAACAAAAAAGTGATTTGAAAGTTTCAGAAATAAAAACTGATGGAAATGTAGATATTTATGGTATTGATGGAAAAATAGGAAAAAGTTTTTTGAGAGAAACTTTTAATGAAGATATTGTAATCATATCAAAAGACGGTTCAGTTGGTAAATTACAAATATTACCTAAAAATTCTTGATTTACATCAACATTAGAAGGAATTTTCATAAAAGAAAAATCATTAATTAATAACAATTTTCTTTATCTGGTTTTAAATAATATTAAATTTGACGAATTTGTTGTTGGAACAAGTATCCCACATTTATATTTTAATGATTATAAGAATCTTAATATTTTCTTGCCTTCTTTAAATGAACAAAAAAAGATATCAAAATTAGTTTTTTCGTTAGATTCATTTATAAAACTAATTCAGCAAAAACTCGATTTTTTTTATTGTGTAAAGCAAACTTTTTTATCAAAAATGTTCCCTGATCAAAATTCAAAATTTCCTAATATTCGTTTCTCTGAATTTACTCACGCTTGAGAACAGGAGG
>NZ_JBTHHJ010000021.1:0-8642 GCF_054353855.1 Mycoplasma sp. 4423 | reverse complement strand
TCCCTTTACTCGCTCCATTTCAAATAATTGACCAATAACAAGTTTGCTTGTTATTTTTTTAAAAACTTCACATATGTGCAGCCTATATAACTTTACCAATAATTTGATATCAATTTATTGTCCAAATTCACTAAAGTAGGACACCGTTGTGGTACCAACCCAGCTTCTTACTTTATATTAATCTTTTCTTCTTAGTTATATAATAAACAACATAATAAGTTGATAAATTTTATAAAATCTCATTTTTTACAAAAATCCATAGTTATAACTATGGATTAAATTCATCTAACTTATTTTGTCTATTTCTTTTGGATTCTGATTTTCATTAATAATTTTAACTATTTTGGAATAAATAGGATTTATTTTTTGTAAGAATAAAAATGCCTCTTGGTGTTTTTGAACTAGATTAACTAAAATAGCATTTTCTTTCTTTTTATAATCAGCATCTTTTGAATCAGCAACTTTTGAAATATTATTTGAAATTTCTTTCATAAGCAATATTGCTTGTTTTAAAACAACATCATTTGTATCAAGTTGTTTAATGATTTTGCTAAATGTAATAAAAATTTGCTCTTTATAATTTTTAAGTAATTCTAGATGGTTATAAGTTCTAAAGATTAAATACTCATTTATAAATTCTTTGATGTTCTCTTCGTGTAATTTTTTTGTTATTTTATTTATCTGTTTATTGTCTTTTGGGTTTTTTTGTTTAGTATCACTAATAGGATTAACTGGAACGACAGGAAAACTGTGTAATTTTTGTTGCTCTTTATATTTTACAGAAATAATGACATTATATTTGCTTATAATATTCTCAAATACTTCAAATTCTTGTTTATATAGATTATTGTATTCTTGCTTTAATTTGACGATTTCATCATTTAGATTTTGTGGTGTCTTAACTTCTGTGCTGTTGATAAAAGTAATTAATTTGTTTCAAATTTTAACTAAGTTATCCACATTTTTTGGTTCTAAGTTTACTAAGTTGCTGTGAATTTCACTTAAAAAATCTTTTGATGATTCATTATTAATATTTGCTTGGTATGAGACAAGCTGTTGTTGTAAAGTCCTACTTATTTGAGCAAGTAGATTTTCCTTTCTGGTTGTAAATTTAACTTCTAGTCTTTTATTAATAGGTTCTAAATCAGGAAGTTTATGGTTTTCGGTATTTTTAGGATTTTTGATAATATCAGCCTTTGAATCTTTCATTTTTGATTCATCGTCTTTTTTAACACCAGTTCCTTTATCATTAAAAATATTTGTCTTTGTTTGAATAAAATTATTTTCGTTATTTGAATTTATACTAAAAATAACTGCTGCTGATGTTGTTGCAGCAGAAATAACTGATGTAGTAATTCAAAATAACTTCTTTTTAGTTGACATTACAACCTCTGAATACTTATATATAATACTACTTTTTATAAATAAAAAACAGTTTTTTACCTGTAATCTAAACCATAAATATTTGAACCATATGAACCATAATTATTTATATTAGAGTAAGTATTAGGGATTGAGTTTGATTTACTTCTTGCTCATTGAGACACCCTTGAATTCATTTTAGAGATAATGTTTAAATATAGTTCTAATATTTTTTTATCTTCGGGTGTGTTATGTTTTTTCTCTAAAGCATTTGCTTCATTTTGAATTTTATTAAGGTCAATATTACCTGTTAAAGCAGAAGAAGTAATTTTATGAGATAAACTTTTGGTATCTTCAATAAAAGATTCCAATCTTTTTAATTCATTAATATCGTTAACTTGCTGTAACCCCTCAAGAGCAGCCTGTTTCATTTCATTAGTTAAGTCAGCAGCAAAAGAAATATGAATACCTAATGAATTATTAATACTAGAACTTTGTGATGTTATTAATGTAGTAAATTTTTGAGCAAGGTTCTGCTTTATAACATTAATATTTTCATTATTTTTAGCGATCTGTCTAATATCTTCTTCGTTTGTAGTTCCTTGATGTGACTTTTTACTTGCTTCTTGACTATTGTATATCGGAGCACAGGCAACTGTTAAAGCAACAGGTATTATAACAGAAGCAGCAGTAAAAGAAGAAATAAATTTTCGTTTTAATGTCATATTTTCCTTATTTAAATAGTAATATTTATAATTTACTTATCCTAAATTCAAACTACCAGAAATATTTTTGGTTAGTGATTTAGTGATAATTGGAGTAATTTTTAGATATATATTAGATATTGTTGTCATAAGTTGAACAGCATCGCTCCCGTATTTTTGTTGAAGTTTACTTACTCCACTTGCTGCATTTGGTGTATTTCCTGATATATAAGCTGATGTAGCTTCTTTTGTATCTTTTAGATATTCAATAAGTTTTTGCACAAAAGCATCATCTTTACCGGCTAAATCTTTTATCACTTCTGTTCTTACTTCTTCTTTAGTTTCAGCATCGATACTAAATGAAACTCCACTTACACCTAATGAAGATAATGTATTATTGTTCTTATAAATATTTTCATAGTTATTTAATATTTGATCTGCTACTTCTCTTTTTGCTTCATCACCAGTTTTATGACTTCCGGAATTGCAAGATACAACTAAAGCAATTGGTGCTAATGCGGAAACACTTGAAGAAATAAAGAATAATTTGTTTTTAATTGTCATATTTCTCCTTAGTTTCTTTATTATATCATATAAGGTAGATTTATATTCAAAAATTATGTGTTTGTTTTGGTTTTAAAATTCGTTTTAAAAACAAGGTATCCTAAGAAAAGAAATACCATAAAATTATGCAAAAAAATACCACAAAGCAATATTTTTGCATAATTTTAATTATAATCAACTCA
The DNA here is from genome assembly GCF_054353855.1 of Mycoplasma sp. 4423. NCBI lineage: Bacteria > Bacillati > Mycoplasmatota > Mollicutes > Mycoplasmatales > Mycoplasmataceae > Mycoplasma > Mycoplasma sp. 4423. Next base: position 5,830 of record NZ_JBTHHJ010000021.1, on the reverse strand, counting down.
AAAAATCTTACATATTCGAAAATACTATATAATTTTATTTGCATATATAGAAACATTTACATATAGAAACATTTACATAAAATTATGTTATTTTCTTACAAGAAAGGAAAATATGTTTGCGAGATTTAAATCATTCACCCCTAAGCAATGAATAGCATTAACGATTTTAGCTGCTGCTGATGTATTTGTTATTGCAATTCCGTATTATCTTAGAAATATTATCCCAAACTTTAACCAAACCTTAGGTATCCGTGAGGATCAACTTGCTAATTTGATAACAATTATAGGTATAGTTAAGTTATTGACTCAACTACCAGGCGGTTTTTTAGCAAACAAATATAGTTCGAGATGACTGTTATTTGGAGCCTGTGTCACTACTGCTTTGATTTCATTTTGATTCGGGGCTGCATTAATGACTACTGGAAATTATACTTATGATAATAATGAAGGATTATATATACAATATGCAATTATTTGAGGATTATGAGGTATAAGTTCTACACTAATCTTTTGAGCACCACTTTGAAAACTTGTTTCACAACAAGCAACTAAGGAAAATCAAGGAATTGCATATGGAGTAGTTAATTCATTTAATGGTATTATTGGATTTATTTTTGTATGAGTGTTATTGTTTTTATTTATTAAATTATGATACCCAGTAGTTAAAGAAAATCCAGTAAGCAATCAAGGTGTACCGTTTTCAGTTTTTGTGTTTATTTTAGCAGTATTTTTATTAGCAATTGCTGTGCTTACCTTATTTTTTGTTCCTGAAAAACCAAGAGAAAAATCCAATAAACCCAAAACACCATTTACATATGCAAAATTTAAATCATCATTATTTTCATTTTGAAAATCAATCCGTAATTGAAAATTATGAGCATTAGCTTTCTTTATAATGGGAATGTACATCTTCCAATCAGTGGTTCCATTTTATGCTCTGCAAATGATGACAAATGAGTATCATGCACCCCAAACATTGGTATTGATACTAACTGGTTTGATAGCATATGTGTTAAGAATCTTCATTTCCTGAATAGTTGGAATCTGAGCAGATAAAAGCCGTTCATATACATTATTTTTAATTATTGCTACTACATTGGCACTTATTTCGCTTGCAGGAACCATTTTAATAGGATATATAAAAAGTTCTTTTGTGGTAATTGGAATTAGTAGTTTATTATTTGTTGTAATTGGGACCTGTGTGTGAGCGATGGCTACATTACGTTATGCACAAGTTAATGAAGTTCATATTGAAAAAGGAACCTATGCTTCATCGGTTGGTATTATGTCATTTATTGGTTCATCATCAGATGCTTGATTTTCACCTATTTTAGCAGGTATTGGAAAAAGTTTTACAACCGAAGGAACACTAAATCCGAGTTTACAAGGATATCGTATAATTATCTTAGTTGCTTTATCAGTAGCATTCTTAGGATTTTTATCAGGTGTAATAGTATTTTTAAGCAATACCTTGGAACTTAAAAGACTTGGTAAAACAGATTACAAATGAAGAAAACTTGAAAATTAGTATTTAATAGCTAGGTTATTAACCTAGTTTTCTTTTAGTTGCAATAAGGTGTGGAAAAAATAAAATATAATTAATATATTTAGAAAATAAATAAAAAATAAACAACCTAATTATTAAAAAAATGTATAATAATTATGTTTATTATAAAAACATTTCCATAAATGTGTTATTTAAATTATAAAGGAGATTATGAAAACATTAAAATATGATTATCCATTAGTTGTTAAGGATAATAATCAACCAAAAAACCCAATTATATTCGTTCATGGATTTAACTCAAATCCAGAACTGCACGATATATTTATGAAGCACTGAACACTTAGCGATTACTATGCATTAGCATTTCCGGGCAACAATATGGTTGAACCTAAAAATGGTGATGAAGTAAGTGTTGATTCATTTGCGGACTTATTAATTAAATTCATTAAAGATAACAATTTAAAAGATGTTGTTTTAATCGGACATTCAATGGGTGGTGGAACCATTTCACTTGCATACAAAAAAGCACCGGAATTATTTGCTAAAATGATTTATGTTTCACCGATGAATAAGACTTTATTAGAACGTAAAGAAGAATTCTTTAAATTGTTTGCCCCACAAACCTTTGATGAATATAAGACACTGTTAGGTGCTTTATCACCTGTGTATTTACAAGCATTACAAGACCCTAGTGTTGAGGCACAACAAAGAGCATATTTTGAATCTGGTGCAGCAAGCAACCCACATGTAATGAAACTAGGTTTTTCACTTGCTGAAGAAAGTTTACACAATGCTGTTGAAGCAGGAATCGAAAGTATTAAAGTTCCTACATTATTGGTTTTAGGATCAAATGATATGATTATTAATTGTGAAAAAACAAAAACATACTTTTTAGCACATGCTAAAAATGTTACAGTTAAAGTTATTGAAAATACAGGACATGTATCATTTTTAGAAGACTTTGTGAAATACTTTAGCATTCTATCTGAATTTTATTTAGCTAAATAAAATTCATTATAAAATTAGAAAGGAGTAAAATGCTAAATAGGTTAAAAGAATTTACCTGAAAGCAAATTGTTGCATTAATTATTCTTGCCACAGCTGATGTTTTTGTGATAGCAGTACCTTACTATCTTAAAAATATTATTCCTAACTTTAACTTATATTTAGGTATCCGAGAAGATCAAGTTGCAATATTAATCGCAATCATCGGGATAGTTACTTTAGTTACCCAACTTCCAGGCGGATTCTTAGCAAACAAATTTAGTTCCAGATGATTGTTGTTTATTGCGATTATTTCGACAGCAATTATCGCAGTGTGGTTTGCGATCTTGTTGCTTAATCAAAGAAGTTATCAACAAACAGCAGCATTGAGAGCTTCATTGTTTGCACAATATGCAGTTATATGAGGACTTTGAGGAGTAACATCGACATTGGTGTTCTGAAGTCCGTTATGAAAGCTTGTGTCACAACAAGCTAAAAAAGAAAATCAAGGATATGCATATGGATTAGAAAGTTCATTTAACGGAATCATCGGATTTATTTTAATTTGAGCATTAGGATTCTTAATTGCAACATTCTGAATTGGAAAATTAAGCAAAAACCAAGTTCCATCATCAGGTGTTCCATTTGCTGTTTATATCTTTATTGTAGTAGCATTCTTGATTTTAGTTGCAATTTTGGTAATGTTATTGGTTCCAGAACGACCAATAGAAAAAGTGGTAGCAGATCCAAACAAACCAAAAGAAAAGTTTTCTTGAGTAAAATTTAAAGCATCTTTAAAAGAAGGATTTAAGAAACTTAAGAATTGAAAACTATGAGCATTATCAGTGTTTTTAATGGGAATGTACACTTTCCAAACTGTTTTTCCTTATTATGTTTTACAAATGCTGGTTAATGAATATGGGGCACCAGGATGAATTTCATTTATTTTAACCGGAATTATCTCGTATGGATTTAGAATCTTTATTTCTTGAGTAATTGGTGGTTGAGCAGATAAAACACGTTCATATATTATGTTTTTGGTAATTTCGACAGGATTAGCAATCGCTTCTATTGTTGTTATTATCTTGATTGGATACATTCAAAATGCTAATACCTTAATTATTGTATTAAGTATTCTATTATTTATGTTTATTGGTTCCCTAACATGAGCTATGGCAACACTAAGATATGCTCAACTTAATGAAATCCATATTGAAAAAGGTAGTTATACTTCATCAGTAGGAGTTATGTCATTTATTGGATTCTCATTAGATGCATGATTTTATCCAATGTCATCAGCTATCGGAAAAGCATACACACCATATAATGGATTCCATACTAGTTTAGAAGGATATAGAATTATTATCAGTATTGCATTAGCAATCGCGTTAGTTGGTTTATTAGCAGGTATTGCAGTATTTATTTCTAATATCAAAGAAATTAAAAAACTTGGTAAAACTAATTTTAAATGAAGAGAATTAGTAAATTAGTAAAAAACTTCCTATGTAGGAAGTTTTTATAACTTTTCATCTTCTGATGGACGCTTTCACTTTAAATATTCTTCATGTCTTTTTCTTATTTGTTCTTGTTCTTCATCGTACTTTTGTTTTATAAAAAAATCTTTATATTTATTTTGAATTCATTTTTCAAAAGTGTCATTTATATTGAATGATGCCTTTCCGCCTCTAAAAAACCAACTGATAAATAAAAATAAGAGAAGAGTGTTTAATGTAATAAAGAGTCATATAGGATTAAAGTTTACTCGGTGCTTTAAAATACCTAAAACATTATAATCTGGATCAATAATCACTATAAATAATATTGAGTAACATAATAATAAAATAAATAAAATGGATTTAAAAATAATGCTTGTTTTAATATATAAATCGGATTTTGTCTTAACACCACTTATATCAATATCGATACCATTAGCTATATTTTCTAAAATCTTATTTTTTATATAAGTGTTATCCAACCCATCTCAAAATGATTTATAACCTTTATGTGAATAAATAAAACTCCGATATAAAAATTTAAAATGTCCACCAACTAAACTAAATATATATTTTATAATTAGTAGAGAGAAGAATGTATAAATTAATGATCTAATAATATATTGATATTTTCATTTTGGAAATTTTATTAAATTAATATATTTAGGACTAATATAAAACAAAAGTCATATTGATAAATTTATTAGGCAAGCAAAAAATAAAAGTCACAAAATAATATTTACAATTTTTAAGGATATATGTATCTTCCTAATTCTTAAATAATTATAATATTTATCAATATTACAGAAGATAAAATATTCATCCAAAATTTCATCTACTTTGAGGGAATTTGTTTTTCTTTTATTTGACATTTATAGCTAGAATTTAATATATATTAATGATTATGACTAACATATGTATTATGCACATGCACAATACGAATATTTTGTATTGCATATATAATATTATCAAGTTTTTCGATAAAAACTTGATTAAATCTATCTATTTCCCTGCTGATTTTTTCGATTATTTCTCAGAATTTTATATCCTCTAGGTCTTTTCTAACACTTCTTATTTCTTCAAATGTATATTTTGCATTTTTAAAAAATGAATATTTCACATCCTCTACTAATGCAAGTAATATTTGAAACATTTGTAAAGGAGAAAATCTCTCATCAGCTATTGGATATAAATCTTTATAATTAAATCCCTTTTTATTAATAATCAATTCTAAGATTTCCTTTTGGTCATCATCAAATTTTGATAATGTCTCAGGTTTAAAATAGTATTCTAATTTTTCTTGTTCTTTTTGCATACATATTCCTCTATCATTTTTTTGAAGCCTCAGAATAGACATCATTTAATTTTGATTCAATAATTTTATGTGATTTACTTAAAGAATCATAAATATTTTGAAGCATTTTAATCCGTTCGATATTTTCAATATCCTTTCTTGTTGCTCTTATTTCTTGTAGTGGATATTTTGGTCTAATATAGAAAAGATTGTCAATATTATCATCTTTTTTCAATGCTAGATATATCTGAAACATCTGTATTGCTGAATACCTTACATCTGCGGCAATTTTTAAATGATCTTTATTAAGATTTCTGGTATTGATGATTAATTCTAAAACTTCTTTTTGACCTTCATCGAATTTTGATAATGTCTCAGGTTTAAAGTAGTATTCTAGTTTTTCTTTTTCCATAATATAATTCTACAAAAAAAAAAAAAAAAACAAACTCTAAACAAGGACATAAAAATTAACAGAAAATTAACATTGTATCATCTCGGCATATTGCTGAGGTGATTTTCAATCTAAAACAGATTGAATTCGTTTTGTATTAT
>NZ_JBTHHJ010000020.1:0-16789 GCF_054353855.1 Mycoplasma sp. 4423 | reverse complement strand
TATAAGTATTTTTATCACTAGCAGAATTTAAATATGCTAAAACTTCATTATAAAATTTTTCTTTTGTTTGTTCATCGATATTTATTTTATCATTTACCACATCGTTAATTAGTTGATATAAATCCCCATTATAATTTTTTTCACTTACATCGATATTTAATGCAGTCCCTTTTAAGTTCGCATCAGCAGGATGAAAATTAAATTCTTCTTTAGCCCATTTTTCAAACCTTGCTTTTTTGTTTTGATACAAACTATCACTTTGTATTTTAGCATCATATGCTTTTAAAATCGCATTATAATCATTTAAGTTCATATATGGATGACTAATATGTGCTTTTCAATTTTGCACATCAGATATATCATAACTTTTTAGAACATAAGAAGGCTTAGCAAACCAATAATCCCAATCTTTTAAGAACGGATTGTTATTATTTACTTCACCTTTATAATATAAATCTTTTACCTTATATTGATTAAGAAAATTATTAACTTCATTTTCTTTTATTTGTTGTGGCGTTAATTCTTTTTTAACACCACCCCCAGGCACTTTTTCTTTTTCTCCGGGTGACATTTGCACAGTATTTACAAAACCACAAGATATCGCAACAACAGGACTTAAAACTGATCCCATTAAAAATAAAAATTTTTTGTTAAATTTCATAATTAAATAATCTCCTATAATTTATTTCATAAATTATATACTTTTTTTTACTTTTTCAATATTTTTTTTATAACTTTTATCCTAATTCTTCACCAAATTACAACTATAACAATATTAAAAAAGATCAATAAAGAAAAAATTATTTTAACAATGTTTTTTGTTTTTTCGCTTCATTGATCATCTAAATAATTTACACCATATAAATAAATACTAAAAAATCAACTAATTAATACTAAAATAACAGTAATTACAATTAAAAATTTCTTTTCTAAATACCATTTTAACTTAAAACGGTCTTTTGCTTCGTTCATCTTTTTGCGATTCTTTATACCCATATTTTTTACCATAATTTTTTGCTACCGTTGTAACTTGTAAAATTTCAATATTATATTCAGTAAAATTTAAATATTCTTTTGCTTTTTTATATGTTTTAAAAAAACCTATAATCTTGCGAGTCTCATTTTCAAATACCTGCAGCACTAAATAATTACTTTTTAAGTTATACATCATTTCCTTTAAAAATATTTTTATAATCATTTAATACATATCTTTTTTTATTTAATTTATTTATGTAACAAATTTCATTAATGTTATTTCAACATTCTTTTTCAAACATTTTTATATCATTTATATCTAATATCGCTTTTTGTATTTGTTTAATTTCTACCCAATATTCTAAAAATTTTTCTTTTACTTGCGCTAAATTTAAAATTTTAAACGATTTAAAAATTAAATGTCCGTCTAAATAATATTTACCTTTTATTTTATAAACAAACTTTTCAAAATTATATGCTCTTACAATTATTCTTTTTGTAGCAACACAAAAATTACATAATTTACTTATATATTTACCGCGAAAATTTTTTATTAAATAGATTCTATTTGAATCCATATGAAAAAAATATAAATATTTCATTTTTACCTTTCTATATAATTATTTTGCTATTTTAGCAGAAAGGAGGATCTTATTTATAAACTTTCTTATAACGATATCGAATCAAAATTTGATAATTACTTTAAAGAAAGAAATATTACCTTTGAAAAATTACCATACACTAAAAAATATAATTTACAATACTTTTTACATTATCAATTATCAAATATCGATATTTTTATATATAATGCTACTAATTATGATTCTGTAAACATTAATAGCAACAATCTAAATATATGTTTTATTAATCAAAATAAAAAAGAATTTAAATTTAAGAATTTTTATAATGATCTAAAAAGTATAAATATAATTTAAAACCTTTTCTTTGAATTATTTATGCTAATACATCTAATTTTCAAAGAACAAAACCACAAGATTAAAAATTGTTACTAACTTTTCTTTTATCAGTTGTTTAGATTCTAATTTATTTACAACAAAGTAATTACTTTGTTGTTTTTCATTCTACATAATCACACTTACCAATATTTTTTCTTAAATTAAAATCTCAAAAATAATTTTTACATGTAATCGACTTTTCTTTATCGACTAACAACAAACCACACTTTGGGCACACTCGCTCCAAATATTTAACTTCTTTTTTAGGGATCTTGATTAAATTAATTTCGTTATCCACTTTTTGCTTTAAGAACAATAAATATTCTTTTCAATCCTTTAACCCCCTTGATATTAAATCTAAATTATGTTCCATATCACCAGTAAAGGATTCGGAAATGGTATCTTTAAATTTATCTATTTCAAACCTTGCTGTTAAACGGCCATTTTCTAATAAATATATTTGTTTTCTACTATTTTCTTTAGCATAACCTCGTTTAATATTAACTTTAGCCATACTAGCATATGTTGATGGTCTACCAATCCCTTTCTTTTCTAAATAATCAATTAATTCTGCTTGCGAAAACAAAGTCGGCTTTTTATTTACATGTTCTTTAATCCAGTTTATATCTTTATCAATAACATAACTTTCATTTTGTTTTAGTTCACTACTTTCTTCTAATTCTTCTGCATCTAACTTTAAATTAAGTATTTCATATCCAGCAAAAGTTCGCACTTTATCAACACCTACAAAAACATAATCATTATTATTAAATTTAAAGGTAGTTTTTTTATATATTGAAAATGCTAAATAACACTCTAGAGTTTTATAATAAATAAGATTATAAATGTTATACTGCATCTCATTTAAATATAACTTCATTTTTTCAGGGGTATACTCAAAATCGATTACACGTAACGCTTCATGACCATCTTGCACACTTTCTTTTTGTTTAAGTTCGTTAAATCAATAACTATCATTTCAATATTCTCGAGCAAAATTTTTATGCACATAATTACTTGCTTTGCTATTAAACTCTTCGCTAATTCTACTGCTATCAGTTCTTGGATAACTAATTAATGCTAAATGTTCGCCATTAATTTCAATCCCTTGATATAAATGCTGTAACACATTTTCAATACTTTCAGCACCATATTTAAATTTAGATCCAGCGACTTTTTGTAACTGTGAAGTTGTAAATGGTCTTTGTGGCTTTTTAATATTTTGTTCTTCAATAATCACTTCATTTAAAATAAAATTACTTGATAATTTATCTAAAACATTTTGCGCATCATTTTTACTTTCAAAAATTATTACTTCATTATTTTCGTTTACTAACTTAATTTTTAAATTTTTAATCTTATTTTCAATGCTATAAGAATATTTAGGGATGTAATTTTCTATTTCTTGCATCCTTTTTTCTAAAATAACTAATGCTACCGACTGTACACGGCCAGCACTTTTTTGCCTTAATGCTCGTTGCACAATATCGCTAGCACTAAAACCAAAATATCGATCATAAATGCGCCTAGTAAACTGCGCATTTACTAAATTTAGATCGATATCCCCTTTTCTTTTAATCGCGTTAAAAATCGCACTTTTAGAAATTTCATTAAACTTGATTCTTACTGTTTTATTTTTATATTCTTGTTTTAATACTTCTTTAATATGATATGCTATCGCTTCACCCTCTCGATCGGGATCGGTAGCAATATAAATGATATTTGCATCAGATGCATACTTATTAATATCTTTAATAACTTTTGCTTTATCAGAATCAATTATTCTTCAAGTTAGTTCAAAAGTATTAAAATCCACCCCATAAACATTATTTTTTTCACTTATTAGATCCCTAATATGTCCACCAGTTGCGATTACCTTATAATCTTTACCTAAATATGAAGATATCGTTTTTAACTTACCATAACCTTCGATGATTACTAGATCCATTAAACACCTTTTACATTAATATCTACTTGCTTTTTTGTAAAACCATCTGCTCGCTTATCTAATTCTTTTTGCGCAGCATAATAAGAAAGTTTTTGGAATTCACATGCATCGTTATATGCTTTTATCACACTTTTAGAATCACTAAATTCTTTATCTTTTCTTCATTCTTTAAAATCTAAATTACGATCAATTTTTGCTAATTTTTCATGATCCATTTTTGCTATTTCTTGTTTATTTCTTTCTTTAAATAATTTTTGTATTTTAGAATCTTTTAATACATCATAACTTGCTAACTGTACATAATTATCAATATGTTCTTTACCGTCTTTATCTGTTCATTTTCTTTCTTTTAAATAACCACTAATAAATACCTGTGTACCTTTGGTTACTGCTTGATCAAAATATTGCGCTTGTTTATCTCATGCAACACAATTAATATATTTAATTTCTTTGCTTTTATTATCTTTAAACGCAAACACAAACTCGCTTTTTTGATAATCTTTATTTTTAGCATTAAACTCACTATATTTTTGTTTAACTACTGCTCCTTTTAAAGTAACAATATAGTTATTTACCCCAATATTTGATAATCTCATTTTACTTTTCCCCTTTATTTGCTTCATATAATTTTGTAAACTCTTCATTTGTTAATAAATATAAATTATGATTTTGGATCATTACATAATCCTTTAATTGTTTTTTATCCATATACTTTCTATAAAGTTGTGCATATTTTGCTCACGGATGATTTCAAAAATCATAAATTGGATTATTAAATTCTGTTTTTACCTTTAATTGAAATTCTGCATTATCTCATATACGGTATTTTTCTTTAAATGTAATTACATCCATTATATTAACTCCTTTTGTACACATTCTACTTTAAGTTCTTTATTTTTATTATTTATATTTTCTTGTATTTTTTCTAAAATTTCTTTTAATTCTTTATTTGAACGAAATTTCATATTTACTCCTATTTAATGTTTTTGTTTGTTTTTTTATCTTGTTTTGCTAATTTTGTTTGTTTTTTTAATTCTAATTCTTCATTAATAACTTTTAATTTGTTATCACAAAGTTCTAAAAATTCGCTTCATTCTATATAAGTTGTAATATATCAATCTACTATTGCATCAACTTTAATTCTTGATCGATCTACATAAAAATAATTACGATCATTATTCTTTAAATTTAGCGCTTCGCAAAAATTCTTAAAACTTTCTAAATTTGCTACATCTTCATAAAACAACTTTATTTTTGCTTGTAATATTTTATTTACATCATTAGCAAACTTATCGATTTGATCACTATATTGCTGCATCCGTTTAAAAGTAAGTAACGGTACAGCATATTTTGTTGTAGTTAACATATTTATTAAAGAACTATACACATAAATATTAACTTGTTGATCCATTAAAATAACCTTTCTTGTTTATATTTTTGGTAACCACATATCTTTAAAATATCTTCGTTATTATAATCATTCTTAATTCAACTATTCATTAAACCATTTAATATATTGCTATAAATTCTTATAATATCTTCTTTATCGCTTCGCTCGGTAATTCATATATTTAAAACGCGATCATTAATTTTCTTTTCTAAAATATAATAATCAACATTTTTAATTAATAAATTTACAATATCAAGTTTTTTATAATATATTTCCTTATAAACATTTTTAGTATTTTTAAGATTAATTTGTAAATTTGCTAAAACATTTTTTAAAACTTCTTTAATTAACATTAACTAAGTTCCATTTTATTAACTTCTTCTTTTATTTTTTCTTTTTGTTCTTCGTTTTTTTCATCATAATAATAAGTTAAAAAATTTGAAGTATTTATATTATTTTCTCAAACTGTATCTGTTAATTCTTTATCGCTAATTTTGTGAAACTCAAAATGTTCATTATCTTTACGTTCATATGAATAGAAACTTTCAAAGTTATCTATCTTTTTGTCTTCTTCGTTTTTCTCAACTATTAAAGGCATTACATAATCAATTTTAGGATTATCTAATATACTTTTTTTTACAGACGCCATATCATTTCATACTAATAAATATTTTGAAAATATTCCATTATCTTTAATATCTTTTTCTACCATTTTAAAATAATCATTTTTTTTATAGATATAAGAATCTTGTATTTTACGATTTTTATATCTACGAAATATTTCACTGTTTTCTATTTTTTCAACCATTAAATCTTCACCATATATTTGTATATCATCATTAAACATTTTTCACTTATTATATAATGGTGTAATACTATCAAAAAAGGTATTAAAAATATCTTTTTTTCTAATATCTTTTTTTATTTTTTTTTGTTCTAGTCTAATATCTTCTATAATAACATCTTCTAATTTTGTTAATTTCCAATTAATTAATTCTTGATTTTTAAATAACTTAATATAAATAGTAGGATCGATTAATAAATGTTCATAATTTTCTTTCGTTTTATCTTTTTCTATTATTTTTTTATAATCTGTATTTAATTTATTTTTTCTTTCATTAAAAATATTTTCTTTTATGGTTTCTTTAAAATTATCTATCACCAAAGAAAAAGGAATATTATATTCATCCTTAAATGTATTTTCAAAAAAGTTTTCGCTATTAATAAAATAAAATTTTGATTTTAATTCTGTTCAATCAAAAAATTCTAATCCCTCTTTTTTTATCAAAACATATTCATTATCATTTTTTTTATATTCTTTTTGTATAGCAATAGCTTTTTCTATATCTTTCGGATTTATTGCTTCATTTAATTCTTGTGCTTCAATTATCTTTTTATTTAAACTATCTATATAATCTTTTTTTATAAATAGAAAAGGTACTTTTTTTTCTTTTATTCTTTCATGTATTATATAGTTAAAAATATCATCCACATCTTGCTCTAAATAATTATTTGCTAAATTATCCTTAAACGATTCTTCAAATGTTTTTTTGTATATATTAATAATATTTTTATCTTGTTGACTTATTTCATCGCTTTGCATTAATTGATCTATATGTGTTCAATTTAATTCACTACATTTAATTTTCATTACATTACCATCCCTTTTTCTAATTTTTGATTATCTTTTTGTTCTTGTTTATTTAAATAATCTCTATTAAATTCTTCGCTTTCAACTATAAAATGAAAATCATTTATTCTACTTTCATCTAATAAGGCACCATTTATTAGTTCTTGCGCAGCAAATTCGTTAGTTACCTCTTCAATTTTACTTACATAATATTTACCATAATTATCTTGATCTCAATTTAAATATATATATTTTTCTTCGTCTTTTATGTTTTTTAAATCATTATAAATATTAAAATAAACACTTTTCGCCCCTTTTTCTTTAATATCCCCTTTAACAATATCTTTCAAAATTTTCCCTTGTAAAAATACATCTTTACAATTATTAACTTTTATAATACCATTTAAAACATCAGGGTTTGTATAATAATCTGCTAATGCATCTCAATCTAAATTATTTAATCTTTCAAGTTTTGCATCTGCCTCATATTTAAATTCATTTAATGTAAGATTATTAATCCCTTTTTCATATGTTCATTTCATATCTTTCAAAACATTAGACAACATATAATATAAACTTACTTTTACAGCATTTTTATCATTAGTACCTTTATAATCATCTAGTTTGATTTCTTTTTGATTAATAGAATCATATAAAATCGGTTCTTTTATCTTTAATTGTTTTAAATATTCTTCTCTTTCGCTTATTTTTATTTCTTTTGCTTTTGATTCTTCTAAATTTTCTTCTTCAATTTTTTTCGGATAAATATATGTTAATTTAGTATCAGTATCTTCTTTTGAAAAACAATATTTAAGTTTTTCCAAAATTTCTAACTCTTTTTTTTCGCTAACATATCCTAACGAAATAGTTTGCTCATCTTCATCGATATGTTCTTTTAAGATTTTAGAATCCATCCGATAAAAATCTTTATAATATAATGCTAAATTACTTTTTTTATTCTTATCATTATATAAATTAGTTGTTTCAAAAATTTTTGTTTTATCTTGTGCTCGCACTTCACCAAAAATAATATCATCCCCTATATAAAGAATTGGGAGCAAATACTTAGTTTGTTGTTTATTAAAATTATCTAATGAAATATTTAATTTTGCGTTCATTTTGTATAACTTAAAAAGTTTAATATTTTTATCTAACATTTTTTACCTCATTAATTTTTTTTAGCAATTCGATATATTCTTTTTGAAATTTCATAATTGCTTTTTCATCTTTATCATCTTTTGCTTGAATAGCATTATCAAGTATTTCGTTATGTATACTTAATTCTTGATAAATTTCATTAACTATTTCTTTTACAGTTTTAAATAATCTTTTTTGAATTAATTTTTTTAACATTAAATGTTCTTTATTAACATTTTCTTTTTTATTTTTAATTTCTTGTTCTATACTTGCTATTATTTCTAAATTTTCTGTATTTTGTTTTTTTACTTCTTCATTTTGTAAGTTTTTAATTTCAATTTTTATATCTTCTTGTATATCTTCTATCTCTTCTTCTTTTACTTCTTCAATACTTTCAATATCTTTCTTTGTTGCATCGGATATTTCTTTTAAAACATTTTCACTTACTGGTTCTATTCCTAATAAGTTAACTCCAGTATCACCAAACATATTTTCGGTCATTTCGGGGGTAATTTCCTTTCTTTTACTTTCTTCTGCTAATTTTGCTTTTAATATTTTTTCAAAATAATCACTAGATATATCTAAAATCTTTTCAGGCAACTTAATTTCATTTTGATTATAAATATAATTATCTTTTGAAAAATTTTTATATACTAACTGCGTTTTTAAATATAACGGAGCAAGTCCTTCGATAAATACCAACATATGATCACTAGGTTTTTTAGCAAGTTCTGCCTCGTTCATTAATGGTTTATCTACATATGATAAACTCGAACTGTTACCGCCTGCTGCATTAGTAGAATATGAATATTTTTCATTTTCTTTTGTTCCTAATTTTGAAACAATCATTTTTTTAGTATTTTCATCAGAAGTATTTAAAAACCACATAAATTGTAAGTTCGACAAAATAGTAGCATCCACTTGCGAATTAGATGGAGTATTATATTTTTTAAGTTGATTCTTATCTTGTAATACTAATGAAAATAAAATATTTCTCGAACGATTAATCGCTATCTTATTATCAAAATGAGGAATTAACGGTAAATTACCAAACTCTTCTAAAAAGAATAACAAACGATTCTTTAATTTTTCGCGACCAGTAGTTACTAAATTCTTTTTTGCTACCCCAATAGCATTTTGATATATATCATCAATTAACATTGAAACCAAAGGATGATATATAGTATTTTCATCCTTATAATGAATAAAGATTACAAACTTTTCATCCGAACTTAAAATATTTTCTAAATCAAAAGAACTTGTATAAGAAATTAACCTTTCGATATTTTTATCTTTGGTAAAACATCCCAAAGGGATAGTAGCATTTGCTAATACTGAAGATAAAGTTGTTTCATTAATACCTGCTAACCTCATATAATCTTTATATAACTCGAGTCAATCATTAGAAAACCCTTTAAGTTGCTCCATTGTTTGTAACATTGTAACTTGATTTTCTTTTGCTGCTTTACCAGCCTCAAGTCCTTTTGCAAACAAACCCATCGATGCATTACGTTGTAAATTAGCAAAATTAAAGTCTTCTTGAGCAACTAAATCAAAATCATATTTTGCTAATAACATAAATTTACCTAAAAACGTTAATATTTGTTTACCACCTTCTGATCAAAATGCTTCTTTACCAGAATCTCAAGGGATATATTCTATCGCCTCCGCATATTTAGCAAATGCATCAATTAATAAATCCCTATTTTGTTCATTTCTTGCTTGTTCAACAATTTTATATACCGAATGTAACGGATTCCAATTTAACGAATTAACAGGGGATGCAAAATCAATTACATAAATTTTATAACCTTGTTCTTCGAACCTTTTACCAGTAAAAGACAAAATTTCTTTTTTCGGATCAATAATTACCATATTAGGCCTATTGTTTACAGGTAAATTAATATTATAAAGAATGTTTGGTAATAGCACCCGTTGTGTTTTACCACTACCAGTACCACCAATCACCACACTATTTCGATCAAAATTTTCATGTGATACCGATAATCAATGTTGTTTTTTACTAAATTTATTTACTAATACATTTAAAACCCAGGCAGTCCCTTTATTAAAACCAGAATTTACATTTTTATTAAATACCTTTACATCCTTTTCACCACTAACTTGATTATATAACCACTTATTAGCGTTTTTATCAAAACGTTTTTTAACCTTTTTAAGATCCTTGTAAAAAAGTCACACACTTAATGCGATTATAATTACAAAATATACCCCAAAAAAGATTAATTTTTCGTTAATGTTCGTTAAATTATAATTATCAACAAACAATCTTTTTGAAAATATTTGATTAATAAGTTGTAAAGATAAATGATTACGATTAATAAAGATATACATAATCGCTAACATTAACAAAAACAAAATAATCGATACTAAAACAATAAACAAAAACTTAAAAATTTTAATAACTTTTTTTGTATTAACATTTTCTAACATTTACATCCTTCTTATTATATTTTCATATTCTTCGAGATCCTTTGCTTTTGCGATGCGATATGCTAATGAAATTAATTTTCGATGCATTGCATCCAAATTTCATATATCTTTATCTACTTTGTTAAACAACTTTTGATAACCACCACCATAAATTCTTTTAGTATTTTTAGAACCATATTTAGCAGCCACTTTATTATCAACTTTAAATGTAATTAATTCTTTTACAATCGCATTATTAATTTTTTGATCAAATTCTTTTGCTTCTTTATTTAACTTTAAATCAAAGTCTTCATATAAAAACTTATCATTAATATTTTTCAATTCTTTTCTAGCATCCGTTAATGAATCATTAAAATCATCGATAACTTTTTTAAAATTACTAGAATTTTTATATAAATCATTTCGCACTTCATCAACAAATGCTTTACTTTCTTTTGAAAGTTTGCTATATCATATATTTTTTGTTGTTTTACATTCTTTTTGTAAATTAAATACAGCATCGTTATATTCTTGTTTATTAATATTTAATAAATCTTTTTTGAACATAACTTTCATAGCACGCACATTTTTTAGTTCTTTATTAATCATATCGAGTTCACTAGTTAACGAATCAGTAAACGATTCTAATATCGACTTTTTAAGTTCATTAAACTTTTTACCAGCAATATTTTTAGTAATCCCGTAATACTTACGATCTAAATTTCGTTTTGTTTTTCTTTCAAAAAACGATAAATGAATATGAGGATGATTAGTATTACCATGAATTGCATAATATATTTCTAAATTTTCTTTTTCAAAACCCAAACCAGAACTTTGCAGTCACTTCATTAAATTCTTAGAAACTAAATTTTTTCATTTTTCATTACCTACCATCCCAGCAGACAACATCGCATCATTACTTGAAATTACCATTTCATACATTACACCATTAAACTTTTGCATTTTTGCTTTAAGTTCTTGAGTATTAATATTTTCATAATAATCACCACCAATTACAGCATGCATCCCAGAATTACTTGAGCCTTTATTTTTCTTAATATTTTCTTTATAAAAATCTAACAAACTGTCCACATAACTTTCACCAAATAAACCATTAAACTTTGAGTTTTCAAAATCTACTACTTTTTGATCCTTTGTATAATAATCAACCCACGCACCAGATCGCACCCAACTATTTAAATCATGTTTATTACCTAAATCCGTTTTATAATAACGATCTTTAGCAATAAAATTAAAATCAATAAATAATTCTTGCACAAAACCCCTTAGTTCATAAACACTATTTAGTTTAGAAATTTAAGTTCTTTTTAGTTACTTTTTTTATCAAAAAGAGCCTTGTTTACATATTAATCCCCTAAAGCAAAGCTTTATTTATAAAATGGTTGCTCAAGGCTGTACGGCATATCGCCGTATTTTGTATGGTGACTTTTAGTTTTTTTATTTTTTTATATACATACATATTTTAGTTAAGGGATTAAAGTAAGGTATAAGTTTGATTCTTAGTTAGTTTTGAAAACAATATAAAGTATTACCTACTTAGTTAATCTTGAGCAAAACAATATCTAGTTATAGATTAGTACGAACATATAACCTAGCATATTAAAATCCCGTTTATTAAGTTCATAAACACTATTTAGTTTAGAAATTAATACCTTTTTATATTAAACACCAAATAAATCGTTAAAACACCCCACAACCCTTAATTTTATATATACATATAAAACATATCTTAGTATATATTTCATATATACATCATATATAACCCCATCCTATCATCATCCCCATAATCCCTTTCTTCCTCTCACCTCTTTCTTAAGCATCATTTTAATGCCACAATTTCGGACTACAGGTATTTTTTTTAAGAAAACCGTTTAGTTTTCTTAATTTATTGCTATTTTTAATAACAACTTATACAAGAAAATAGCAACTTTATATAAATTGCTCTTAAAGTTTTCTTATAAATACTAAAAATCCTTTATATCAACTTTAAGAAAAAAACCTACATTTTTAACAAAACAACTATAAATAAACAAAGTTTATATGAAAAAACATTAATTATATGAAAGGAAACCAACATAAAATAAATAAAGAAGAATGTATATCAAAAAAAAATTAATATGTTAGTTATTTTGTTAAACAGTTAATAATGATACGAAGAAACAATAAAAATGGAAATTTTATAAACGAAAAATCAATATATATCATTATTAGATAACTTTTATCAATGCAGGCTTTTTTCTTAAAGCATGTTTTTAAAATTTAATATAAAGAATTTCTAATTACTCGATAAGAAGTAAAAACACTATCGATCTTTATTCTTAAAGTAACAAAGAAATTTTTATAACTTTGATTATAATGCATCAAAGTATATTTTTCTAACATTTTTTTAATTGTTGTTTTAGAATTAGCAATTTGTAAATTTATAAAAACTTGATTATTGAAAACTTGTAATTTTTTAACTTTATCTTTAACTTTAACTTTAAGTTTGCTTAAAGTTTTAAATTTGCGTAATGTTAAGTTAATAAATAAACTTGTTTGAAGTTGTTTATAACCAAAACATAAAAACTCGATTAATTCTTTTGTTCTTAATATATAGTTTTTTGTTTTCTTAGATCCTTTGATCCCTTTGATAACTCATAGCATCGCATACTCACCAAAAATTGTTAAGTATGGATGATCTAAATTAGCTAAACCTAATTTTGCTAATTTTGCTAAAAGTTCAAAACTTGTTGATCGTTTAAAACCAAAAGTCATTAATCAACTTGTTCACTGCACCTTAGAATAAAACTTGTTTAAATTATCTTTCAAACGGATTCGCATCAAAACATAAACTACTCCAAGCATCCCATTTAATTTTTTGAAATTACTTTTAG
The DNA here is from genome assembly GCF_054353855.1 of Mycoplasma sp. 4423. Lineage (NCBI taxonomy): Bacteria > Bacillati > Mycoplasmatota > Mollicutes > Mycoplasmatales > Mycoplasmataceae > Mycoplasma > Mycoplasma sp. 4423. The sequence goes on along the minus strand of NZ_JBTHHJ010000020.1, from coordinate 3,426 downwards.
ACCCAGTTAAAGAAAATCTATTTTCTAAAATGTAGTTTGCGATCATTAACCAATTTAACTTTTTATATTTATCAAATTTACCGTAACGACTTCTTGCGATCTTGATACATTTTTCAATATAGTTTTTTTGTTTTAAAGATATCGATTCTTGTTCTTGTTCTTGTAATTTTATTTCTGCTAACTTAGACATAAACCAACTCCTTTCAACAAAATTAAAAATGCTAGCCCGTAACGGACTAGCTTTTATATACCTTAAATTCTACGCTCTCAAATTAATGTAAATTAATGTAAAATATATATAAATTTTAAATGGAGAGATTTATGATTATCAATAAAGGTAAACTTACTATAGAAGATATTAAAAAAAGAGCAAAATACTTAAGAGATTATCCAACAGATCAATGACTTAAAGACATAGGACAATGAGAAGAAGTGGATAGAATAATGAAAATGCTCGCTAAAATGTAAACCTGTTCTGTGCATTGAACAGGTTTATTTTTAAACAAAATCTAAAATGTTTCACAGCATTTTAATTCAAAATCAAATGACACAAAAAACTAAGGGTTGAACTTCACAATTTAATTATAGTCATATGCTTTCTTTAGAAACTTAATAACGATAAATAAAAACCAAGAAATAATAAGGTCTTTAGTCATTATTCTATATAATTATATTAATATCAGAAATTAAGGAGCAAAATGTCAAATAAATATTTTAAAACTTTAAGCAAACAAGAACTAGCAAATAAAATATGAAATGCAGCAAATGAATTAAGAAAAAACCTTGAAGCATATAAATACAAGGACTTTATCTTATCATTTTTATTTTACAGTTTCCTTTCACAAAAACAAATTGATTATATGTTAAATGATTTGGGTTTATCAATTGAAGAAATCTCAAAATTACAGTCAAATTATAACTTATTAGGATTACCTAAAAAGGAAACTGATGAAATCGAAACACAAATTGATGAAATTAAAAGATATTTAGGTTACTTTATTTTTTATAACGACTTATATCAAGTATGAACCACAAATAAATATGGTCAACAAATCGACTTTAGCATCAATAATATGGAAGATGCTTTCAATAGATTTAACAAAAATATTTATCAAGATTATAAATATCAAAATCTATTTAGAGATATTATCATTACAACACCTGAGGATTTAAATAATCTTGGAAGTAACAAACAAGAACAAACCAAAAATGCTAAAAAGTTAATGGAACAAATGAATGAAATCCCGGTAACAAAACAAAACTATGATGTTTTAGGTTATGTATATGAGTTTTTAATCGGTAAATTTGCTTCAACTGCCGGAAAGAAGGGGGGGGGAATTTTATACACCACATGAAGTTTCAATTTTAATGTCAGATATAATTTCATATAACTTTAAAGATCGCGACAGAATTAGTATATATGATCCTACATCTGGTTCTGGTTCGCTGCTTTTAAACATCGGAGAAGCATTTAAAAAGTATGGTAAAGATGAAAATTCTGTAACATATTATGCTCAAGAAATTACCAAAGCGACTTTTAACCTAACTCGGATGAATTTAATAATGAAGAACATTAATTCAGCTGATATTAATGTTCGTAACGGTGATACACTCGAAGAAGATTGACCTACTATTGAAAATGGTGGGAATATTATTTCTGTAGATGCAGTTGTATCAAATCCACCTTACTCACAACACTGGCGCCCAGAAGGAAAAGAAAACGATCCTCGTTATAACGAATACGGTTTAGCACCTAAATCCAAAGCAGATTATGCTTTCTTATTACACGAACTTTATCACCTTGCTACCAATGGGGTTATGGCTATAGTATTACCTCATGGAGTATTATTTAGAGGGGGTAGTGAAAAAGAAATCCGCAGAAAACTGATTGAAAATCAAAAAATTGAAACTATTATAGGGTTACCTGCTAACATCTTTTTTGGAACCGGTATTGCTACCATCATAATGATTTTAAAGAAAAACAAATCAGATTCAAACATCCAATTCATCGATGCGTCCAAATTATTTATTAAAGATGGTAAAAATAACAAACTTGAAAGCTCACATATTAAAAAGATTACCGATGCATATAAAGCCAGAACAGATATTGCTAACTTTTCAAAGGTTGTTTCTTTACAAGAAATTAAGGATAATGACTTTAATTTAAATATATCAAGATATATAGATAACTTTGAAAAAGAAGATACCTACGATTTATATGCTTCAATGTTTGGTGGAATTCCATTAACAGAATTAAAACAACTAAATGATTATTGAAATACTTTTGATTCTCTCTTTAATCAATTAACTACCAAAGTAAATGATGCATATTATAACTTAATACCTAAGGAAAAGATTTCTGAAGCCACCAAAGATAATTTAGATGTTAAAAATTACCAAACACACTTTAAGCAAATTGTTGCTGATTTTAAAGATCTTACAAATTCATTTGCTACATCAGTAGATAACATCAAAAAAATCAAAGATATTGATTTAGATAATGCTATTTCAAATTTTGTATTTGAAAAACTTAATGATATTCCATTATTAGACAAATATGAATTATTCCAAATCTTACTAGATTATGTACATAAAAATATCAAACCTACTATTGATATAATCAATGAATATGTTGATGCTGATTTTAAAGTCTTAATTGAAGAAACTACTGAGATTGAAACAACTAAGAATGAAAAGATTTCAAAATTAGAAAGTCATTTGATTAATATCGATGTTATTAGTGAAAATTATTTTGCTTACTTAAATACCAAAATAAAAGATATAAATGAAAAAATTTCTAATTTAAATTCACAAATTTCTTCAATTTTAGAAACTATTGATGAAGAAGATAAAAATGAATCATTATTTAGTAAATCTGGTGATTTTAAATTCCCAGAAATTTCTAAATATCTTAAAAAAGCAGATAAAAATCAAGATGAAGAATCATTTGAATATAAATTATTTAAAGCAGATGCTTTAAATAACCAAAAAGTTTCAATAAATAAAGAACTTAAAGAACTACAACATCAACTTTTCTCTGCAGTTGCTAACTTCCTACAAAATATTAGTGAAGAACAATTTTTAGAACTTATTAAAATACAATGAAATAATAATTTTGAAGACATCATTTTTGAAAAACATAATGTAATTATCAATAACTTAATTTCTAAACTAGAAACACTTTCAGATAAATATTTTGATACTTTAAGTGATATTAATAACCAAATTGCTCAAAAAGAAAATGAACTTATTGAACTTCTTTCTGATCTTAAAGGTGAAGAATCAGATATGCAAGGTATTTCAGAATTAATTAAAATTCTAGGGAACAAATAATGTCAAAGAACATTCTTGTTCCTTCTTTACGATTCAAAGAATTTACTCACGCTTGAGAACAGGAGGTTCTGGAATCGCTCTTTGATTCATATG
>NZ_JBTHHJ010000019.1:0-21601 GCF_054353855.1 Mycoplasma sp. 4423 | reverse complement strand
AATTAACAAATTTTTTGATATAATATCTGTCATGTGTTCTCCTTTGTTTTATTTCGCTTACAATTTTAAAGGAGTTTCACTCTTTTTTTAATATTTTTTTAAAAAATCTTTTTTTTATGAAAATGACTCAGTTATGGATACACAACTTTTTTTAAGGTCCCCAAAATTATATATTCTACTTTTAAGTCTATGATATAGATATAAAAGTAAATATACGATTTATATACCTTTATTTATAACTTGTTAATTATATAACAAAATAAATTTGCTAATAAGTTAAAACACCAAATTTTTGAATAATTAATTACATCTTTTTGCTTTTTTGTTATTATTTAATACACAAAAAAGAAAGGAGAAAAATGAAAATCACAAAATTATTCGAACAAAAAGATACTATCTTTTTTGATCAAAGTTTTGCTAATAAGGATGCAGCATTAGAATTTTTATCAAATGAACTTTATCAAAAAGGATATGTATCGGATAAAGATAAAGCATTAGCATTATTTAAAGAACGCGAAAATCAAGCATCCACAGGTATAGGTGACCATATCGCAATGCCACATATAGGAGATGATATTGTTTTAAAAAATACCCTTGTTTTTATAAGAACCTCAGATTTGAATTGAGATTCTATTGATAATCAAAATATCAAATATATTTTTGGAATAGTTTTATCTAAAAATGATCGTTCAAGCGAACATATGCAAATTATGGCTAATTTATCAAGTTTATTAATTAAAGCAGATTTTATAAATAAACTAGAACAAATAAAGACTGCAGATGAATTTTTAAATCTAATTGATAGTTTTGAAAATGTACAAACTGATACAAAATCAAGCGATGATATTTACGATATTGTTGCTGTTACAGCTTGTCCAACTGGAATTGCACATACATTTATGGCTAAAGAAAAATTATATGAGCAAGCTAAGCAAATGAATGTAAAAATTAAAATTGAAACACAAGGAGCTGATGGGATTGATAATAAACTAACTGATGATGATATCAAAAATGCTAAAGGTGTGATTTTAGCAGTAGATCGCGAAATTGAAAAATCAAGATTTGCTAATAGTGATAATGTTATCGAAATATCAACTCAAAAAGCTATTCATAAACCAGAGCAACAAATTAAGAAGATACTTGATAAGCAAGGAAATAAATTACAAGGAATAAATGCACCAAGCAACCAATCTGAAGCAGCAATGACTTTTGATGGATTTGCTAAAAAAATGTATCGTTCATTGATGTCTGGGATTTCTCATATGCTACCATTTATTATTTTTGGTGGTATTATGCTTGCGATTGCATTCATTATTGACTTAATTATTGGCTCATCAAATGGAACTAATGTTGATTCAAAAGAATTTTTATCAAGTTTCGGATTTAATGCACCAGTATCAAATATTATTTTCCAAATTGGTAAAATTGGGCTTGGTTTGGCAGTTCCTATTTTAACTGCATATATAACTTTTTCAATTGTAGGTCGTCAAGGATTGCTACCTGGATTTGTAGTTGGAGCAATAGCAAGTGGGCAACTTGCTAAAACATACGGATTCTTAGGTGAAAGTATTAAAGCAGCAGGCGCAGATGCAGATAAAGTGCTTGAAACAGGGTCCGGATTCATTGGTGGAATATTAGGTGCATTCTTTGCTGCTGCAATGGTAATTGTTTTTGCTAAATATGTCTTTGGTAAATTACCAGAAAGCATGAAAGGGATTAAGAACATCTTATTTATGCCTTTAATTTCAACATTTGCTATTTCAATTATCTTTTGAGGTGTAAATATAGTTTTAATTTACATTAACTTGGGATTATATTTATTCTTAAAACTGTTTGAAAGCAAACCATATTTAGCTTGATTATTAGGAATTATCATTGGAGCAATGATGGCTGTTGATTTAGGTGGGCCAATAAATAAAGCTGCATATATTTTCGGGGTATTATCAATTTCTGGAGGAACAAGTTCTATACCAATGGCTGCCGCTATGGCTGCCGGAATGGTGCCTCCACTTGGAATATCAGTGTCAATGTTTCTTACCAAGAAATTATGATCAAAAGAAGATCGTGATGCAGGTAAATGATCAAGCATTCTCTTTGGATTGTCGTTTATTTCAGAAGGAGCAATTCCGTATACAGCAAAAAATCCAAAGATTATGATTCCTGCAAATATTGTCGGTGGAGTTGTTGCTGGTTTAATTACAGCAGCTCTCGGAGTTAATATAATTGCTCCACACGGTGGAATCTTCGTTATCTTCTTAGCACGTTCATCATTGTTTGGTAATAATATTGGTTTATCAATAGGATTAGGTATAGTATTTTTCTTATTAGCATTAATCGCTGGTTCATTCGCATCAGCTGGTACTATTTGACTTGCAAGTTATATTAATAAAAAATTCCCTAAAAAACAAAAACCAAGGTAAATTAATGATTTATACACTTACATTATCACCTTCAATAGATTTATTCATTACATCTGAAAATTTTGATTTAAAGAAAGTGAACCGTTATGGTGAATTCGAACTTTTACCTGGTGGTAAGGGTTTAAATGCATCAGTAGTATTAAAAAGACACGGTTTTGATAATAAAGCAATAACATTTTTTGACTCACAAACTTTTGATATGTTCCAAAAAGATACTTTTTCAAAAGAAAAACTTGATGTTTTAAATATAGCAACAGAACAAAAAACTCGCATTAATATTAAATACTATGGAAAAACAACTGATTTTGAACTCAACGGACCAAAAACATTGATTAATGCAGACAAAGAAAACAAGTTATTTAAAGAACTTGATAAAATTACTAAGGATGATGTTTTAATGCTTATGGGTAAAGCAGATGAAGAACTGTTATTGAGGATAATCGAATTTGTTTCTTCAAAGAATATAAAGGTTGTTTTGGATATAGAGAGTTCAAATTTTATTAATTTTTTGCAATTTAAACCATTTTTAATTAAACCCAATATAGATGAATTAAAGATGATATTTGCTAGTTTATCAGATTCAGTTCATGATATAAAACATTCTATGCAACAATTACAAAATTTAGGTGCTGAAAATGTAATAGTATCAAATGGTGAAAAAGGTGCATATTTATTAGATTCAAAACAAAATTTTTATTCTCTAAAAATTAATCAAAAGGTTGACTTAGTTTCTGCAACTGGTGCAGGTGATACAATGATTTCAATATTTGCTGCAAGTTATTTAAAGAATCAAAATAGCGAAAATGCTTTTTTATTAGCAGGTGCAGCATCAATGGCGACTGTTACTAGTAAGTGATTAGCGAATGAGAAGAAAACAAAAAAATTTCTTTCAAATGTATTTATCCAAAAATAATGTATAATATTTAAACAAGGATAAATTATGGAAAAACAAGAAATTCAAAAAGTAAATAAAAAAAATAAATTAGCAAATGTAAGACTAATTTGACCTTTGATTATAGGATTAACTGTAGGTGTTGCTATTGTGTTGATTCTTTGAGCAATTTTTTCAAATGTATAATAACATCAAAACACACATTTTATGTGTGTTTTACTATATCAAAAATTTAAAGAAAATGATTTTATTGTTATAATATAGAAACACAAGGGAATGGACAAAAAATAAAAAACAAATTTTGATTATTTTTTGATTGTGCTATAATTAGTTAGCAATTTATTAAATGCAAATGCCGATTTAGCTCAGCGGTAGAGCAGCTGGCTGTTAACCAGTTGGTCGTTGGTTCAATCCCAATAATCGGCGCCATTTATGGTCTGTTGGTGAAGCGGTTAACACACATGGTTTTCATCCATGCATGCACGGGTTCGATTCCCGTACAGACTGCCATTTTGGAAGATTAGCTCAGTTGGGAGAGCGTCGCCCTTACAAGGCGAATGTCATGGGTTCGAGTCCCTTATCTTCCACCATATGCCGTCTTAGCTCAGTTGGTAGAGCAACTGACTTGTAATCAGTAGGTCGTAGGTTCGAGTCCTATAGACGGCACCAAAGCGAGTTTTTTACACAAAAACTACCCTTGCACGGGTGGTGAAATTGGCAGACACGCTAGATTTAGGCTCTAGTGCTCTACGGCATGAGGGTTCGAGTCCCTCCTCGTGCACCATTCTTAATTTTAATTTAATTTTTAATTTATAATATTTTTTATTTTTTTAAGCTTTTAATCGTTTATAGTTAAACCTTTCATATACTATAGACAACTTCTTATATTTTTTTCTATACAATTATCAAACTTTTTATCACTTATAATTTAAAAAAAGTAATTTTGTAATAAATATTTTGTAAAAAATTAATTCCATATATATGTACATATAATGCTTTAGTCTTATCAACTAAAGCATCTTTTTTATACATTTTTATCTTTAAATTTACTTGCACTTTGCAAAAAGCGAGTAAATAATTTATGTGGTTGTAATGGTCGTGCAGTGAATTCTGGGTGATATTGCACCCCGATATAAAAATCTTGGGTTGGATCTTCACAGGTCTCCACGAGTTTTAAAGTAGGGTGAAAACCACTAAATATAAAGTCATCACTTTGGATGTTATTTATATATGCTGAATTAACTTCATATCTATGACGGTGACGCTCTCAAATAGAATCCGATTTATAATATTTACTAATGAGTGAATTAGGCTTAAATACAGTTTCATAAGCACCAAGACGCAAGGTTCCACCCAAATTATCTTTAGCACTTTTCCCTTTAATAAAATCGAGCACATAAATTTCGTTTTCACCTTGTGCAAATTCTCGAGAAGTAGCATTGGTTAAACCTTGTTTGTGTGCCTGTGCGACTGTCATAGCCTGCATTCCTAAGCATATCCCGAAAGTAGGGATTTTTTCTTCTTTTGTGTATTTTGCTGCTAAAACTTTTCCTTCAAAACCACGGATACCAAAACCGGGAAGGATAACAACTCCATCTGCATTTGATAATACTTGCTTAATATTTTCTTCGTTCAGGGTGCTTGAATCAACATATTCTAAGTTTATGTCTATTTTTAAATCAATTGCAGAAATTTTTAGTGCTTCATTAATTGATTTATATGCATCTGAAAAACTTGTATATTTACCTAGCATTTTTATTACAAGTGATTTTTGTTTGTTAGCTGCAACCTTACGAGCAAATGCTTTTCAATCATCTAATTTTGCCTGATTATCTTGCATATTAAAATATTTTAAGATATTCGAAGCAACATTTTTTTTATTTAAATATAAAGGAATATCATAAATATTTGATAAATCAGGGACAGAAACCACATGTTCATCGGTTAATAAAGAAGTATATGCAACTTTTTTGATTATTTCGTTTGGAAGCGAATCATCAGAACGTAGTAAAATCATATTAGGTTTAACACCTAAACCTTTTAAAGTTGATACTGAAAACTGTGTAGGTTTTGTTTTAAAATCACCTGATGTTTTTAAAAAAGGAACATATGTAACATGGATAAAGAAAGTGTCGTTAGAATTTGAATAACCCATTTGTGATAAAGCATGAATAAAAGGATTTGATTCGATGTCACCAACAGTACCACCAACTTCGATGATAACAAAATCACTGTTATATTTTTTTTCTATATTTTTTATAACAGAAATTATTTCATTAGTTACATGCGGGACATATTGAACAGTTTTACCTTTAAAAACACCTTTGCGCTCTTTTTCAAGAATGTTTTGAAATATACGTCCACTGGTAAAATTCGAATCCTTTGAAAAGTTTTCATTAATAAATCTTTCATAGTGTCCTAGGTCTAAATCAGTTTCTCCACCATCCTCAGTAACATAAACTTCACCGTGTTCAAATGGTGACATCACCCCTGGATCAACATTTAAATACGGGTCTAATTTTAAAACAAAAATACTATAACCTTTTGCTTTGAGCAGGTTTCCAATTGATGCTGCCGCAACACCTTTGCCTAACCCTGAAATAACACCACCTGTGATAAATATAAATTTTGACATAAAATACCTCTGTTTTTATATTATAAATTAATCTATTAATTTAGTGTAAATTATTTATTAAAAACAAAACCAGCAAAGCTGGCTAAATAATGGACACTTCTATTAATGTTTTTTCATCATCTTTTTGTGCTTCAATTACTTTAAAAACAACTTTGTTTTCTAAAACAAAACGTGATTTTTTATATAGACGATCTCGATGTATTTTTTGAGAAAATCATTTATATAAAGTAAGTTCTTTCTCGTTTTCATTTAATAAATCAGCAGAAAGCTCAAGTTGTTTGAAAAGATCGTGCATTACGACATTACCCTTTACTCTTGATTTTTCAAGTGAAATTTCATAAATTTCTTCATCATCATCATATTCATCGTAAATTTCACCAATAATTTCTTCAATAATATCTTCAATAGTTATAATTCCTACAATATCAGGTGAATTATTATTTTCTACAACAAATGCCATATGTGCGCGGGCAGCACGCATTTTCTCTAGGGCGGATGATAATATTGAATTAGCAGAGACAAAAGGAACAGATTTTACATATTTTTCAATCCGACCTTTTTCGATATCAAAAATATCTTTCAATAATACTATTCCTATTAATTCATCTTTTTTGACAACTGGTATCCTTGAATAATTTGTTTCTTTAAATACTTGTTTTGCTTCAGAAACAGTTGACCGATAATTTAGTATTGTTACATCCTTAAGTTTTATATAATGAGATAAAACCTTGGTAGAATCCAAATCTAATGCTTTTTTAGCAAGTAAACTTTCTCCAGTTTGTAGCACACCTTCGCTTTGGGCAAGGTTAATCATATTTTTTAAATCTTCTTCAGAGTTTGTTACATAAACTTGTTTTGAAATTTTCGAAATCGGCCAAGTTAAAATTCAAAAAACTCAGTAACATACATCGATGTATCAACTAAAAAGTTGTAAGTATTTTTTTGGATATTTTTTTGCTAATAATTTCGGTGTAATTTCACCAAAAATAACTAGCAAAGGTGTTACAATAGCAGTTGAAATAATAATTGATAAAGTATTATTATTAGGAATTAGTTGTGATAAAAATCACGATGTCAGAATTGATGAAATAACATTAACTAGGTTGTTTCCGATTAAAATAGTTGTCAGAATCCGATTATAACGTTTAGTATGCTTGCTAATAAGTTTGCTTGCTAGCTCTTTATTTTCTTCCATTTCATAGATTTTTGCTTTTGAAAAAGTAGAATAAGCTGTTTCGCAACCACTATAAATTGCTGATAGAATAAATAGAAGCAGTAAAAATGGTAAAACTATAAAATGCATCATACTCCTATATAAGGATTCTGACTAGTGGAATATGGGTCCATTATTCGTCCTTTCTAAATTCGTGTTCCTTAAAAGCAACAATTCTTCCTTCGTATAATAATTCTGCATAACCAGGTGAACCGTTACGGTTTTTTGCGATTGTTACTTCAGTTAATTTGTATGCATCGGTGATATCGTTACTATTTTGATTTTTCTTTTTATCTAAGATAGTACGAGATAAAAAGATAACAATATCTGCATCTTGTTCAATGCTACCCGATTCGCGTAAATCTATTAATTGTGGACGTTTATCTTCTCTGTTTTCTACATTACGAGTAAGTTGTGATAGTGCCATAATCGGGATTTTAAGATCTAATGCCATTGTTTTTAATGATCGAGAAATAGCAGAAACTTCAGTATTACGATTACCACCATGACCATCACTGCTGACAAGTTGCAGATAATCAACAATTACAAAACTTAAACCACCATTTAAATCTTTATTCAGTTGCTTTATTTTTCAAATGATATCCTGAATTTTGCTTGTAGCAACATCATCAAAATATAAATTAGACTGTTCCTTGGTAATAGCAGCGATATTTCGTAATTTCATAAAGTCATCGTGCTTTAAAAATTTAGGGTTTTGTAATTTATTCAATTCGATATTTGAAATAGATGCATAAAAACGTGAAACTAATTCATGCACGGGCATTTCCAGTGAAATAAAAGCACATGATTTGTTTGGGTCTTTTGTAATATTTTTGGCAATGTTTAATGCTAATGCAGTCTTTCCTACCCCCGGACGGGCTCCTAATACGATAAATTGACCTGGTTTGAATCCTTTGGTATATTGATCAATTGCATCAAAACCACTAAAAACTGATGCTGCATCAACATCACCACTTTGAATCATTTGTTCAAGTTTTTCAATAAAACTATCTGTTGCATCATTTAATGAAATAAACGAACTGTTTTTTAATCCCCGCTCATTATGTGTAAGAATAAATGTTTCAAAGTCATTTAATGAGTTTTCCCAAGAAATTTCGTTATTAGTTTTAAATGCTTGTAAACTTTCCCCATAAAAAACTTCTAATGCACGTAAACGGGTTAATTCAATTAGTTTTTCAACATTATAATTAAAATTAGATTGATTATTAAATTGTGTAGAAAGGGAACTTAATAAGGTTTCATTTACTAATGAATAACGATTTCTTAGTGAAACATCAGATTCTAATGTTTCAGTCAATTCAATGTAACCGTAAAAAGTAGGATGAGGAGAAGATTTGCTACGTTTGTATTTGATTAAGTCAAAAAGTTGCTTATGCTCAGGAATAAAAAAGTCGTCAATATCTAAATAATCACAACCCAAATGTTGCTTTTCATCATCTGTTAAAATAAGTGCAAGCATTTCACGTTCAACGCTCTTATCAACAAATAATGTATTATTGTAGGCTTTAATTTTTAGATCTTCAAAATTTTTATAAAAAGGCTTTTTAAATTTATTTTTTAACATTAATTATAATTTGAATTTTTATTTTAGCAACAATGTCTTTGTATAATGTAGCATCGATTTCGTGATTTCCTTCGGAAACTAAATGAATTTTTTGCAAAGAATGCTTTGGAAGTTTAAATCCTAATTCCTTGAGTTCTTTATCAACATCTTTTGTAGAAACCGAACCATGTACATTTAAATTTGAATTAGCATCAATATTTGCTGTTAATTGAAATTTTAAGGTTATATCTTCAAGTTTTTCTTTTTGTCTTAATGCGTTGGTGCGATTTTCGTGTTCGTTAGCAACTAAATCATTAAGTCTCTTTTCTAATTGTGCTTGTGTTTGAATATTAAATGCAACACCTAATCCTTTACGGATTAAAAAATTTGTTCCATATCCGGGTGCCACATCGATGATAGTGTTAGCTTTACCATCTTTACAATCTTTTAATAAAATTATTTTCATATTATGTCCTTTCAGCAACGGTAATTGCATGTCTTATATTATTTGCGAATGTTTCTAAATCTTCTTCAGATTCAGCCGCCGCGGTTGTAAAGTGTCCACCACCACCAACCATTTCAGCGATTACTTGCACATTTGTATCAATTCCACGCGCACTTAATTTATATCTTTTAGAATTAGGTAATTTACCTACTACAAATGAAGCACGACGACCACGCACTTTTAGTACTTCATTTGCGGCTATCGAAATAACATCGTTGGTTGCTTCTTGATTTGAATAAGCAAGATAATATCCATCTTTAATTTCAAGAATGTTTTCTAATAATGCTTTTACTTTTTTTACTGTTTCATCATCATATTTTAAAAGTTCACCACTAATATTTGGTTCAGCACCTTTCGATTCTAATCATGCAGCCGCTTCAAAAGCGCGTTTTGATGCTGACTTAGAAAACTGTGATGTGTCCAAATAAATACCATTTAAAAGCCACTGTGCCACTTCTTTGTTAACATCAACTTTATAAGATAAAAACATTAATATTTCGGTGACTATTTCGGATGCACTAGATGCAGTTGTATCTACATATAGATTGCTTTTTGGACAAAAATCAATAGTTTTCCCTAGTCTATGGTGATCTAAAACAAAAACATTATCACGATTTGTATTAACTAATGCATCAATGTTATCTGTTCTTTCAGGGTCAGAGTTATCTACTAGGAAAACCAATGAATCTTCAGATGTTAAATTATTTGCTTGTGTAGATTTGATAAATAAATTATTTTTTTTGGTTGCTTGTAAGAAATTTTTTGTTGTATTATCCATAGTCGTAATAGAAATATATGCATCCTTTTGAAAAGCTTTTGCAATTGTATATATTCCATAAGCAGAACCGATTGCATCTAAATCTGCTCATTTATGTCCATAAATAACAACATTTTTAATTTTATCATCGCTAAGCTTATTTGCGATAATTTGTGCTAAACCACTAATTCTGGTTCGATTTTTATTTGCAAATATTTCGGTGTATGATCCAAAATACTGTGGTTTACTAATATCAGAGAAGATTGCAACTTGATCCCCTCCCCGTGATTGAGCTTGTACTAGTGCTTTTTTTGCTTGTGAAAGTTTTGTTTCTAATGAACTTCAACCTACTGCTAAGCCTAAAGAAACAGAAAGTTTTGTAACTTCTTTATCAATAAGTCGATCATTGATTTTAGTAAAAATTTCAAAATTTGTTTCTTTAAGTTTTGTTAAAGATAATTCATTAGTCAGAATAATAAATTTACCATTTGTATATTGACGATAAATTAAATTATATTTTTCGACCGATTCGTTTAATGCATCAATAATAACTTTATTAATTTTAAAAAGTTGTTCTTCAGAGAAAACTGATTGGTAGTGGCTGTAGTTATCTATTTCCAATTCACCGATAACTGGTTTTTGTTCGTGTAGTTCTTTTTTGTATAATGTTTTAATAGTGGTATCTCGTATTACAACTGTGTTATCTAATGGTCAAAATTGTGCTTCATAATAATTATTATTGTTTTGTAAAATTATATTTTCTGAGTTATTATATTTAATTTTACCTTTAACACTTGCATCAATTTTTTCAATTGCATCTGTAATTTTTAGTCCAATGAAATCATTATGAAAGTTATTTTTAATAAATTCACTAATCCAAATTACTTCAGCGGAGGTATCATAAATAATTAAACCAATTGAGTTATTAGTAATTATTTTTTCAACAAAACGATTAAATGAATGCTTTACTAATTCGCGTGATTTTGCAAAATTAATAATAGCAAAATATAAAATCAAAGTAATTAAGATTAAAGAAAAGAAAAGAGCAATAACTATTAAAACAAGATGTCATTTTTGTGGTTGCAAATTAATAAAGACTACCAAAAGAACTATTATTAAAATAAATAACAATATTCCTGATGTAATAAAAAATCATAATTTTTGCTTCGATTTCATTGATACCTTACCTTATATTTGTTTAATTATACAATAATTTATTTTATCTAAATTATATTCATATAAATTGAATCAACTTGTGAATAACTTTGAAGTTATCCACATTAAATCTAGTTTTTTTACTAAATAACACCTTTAAAAGTAAAACAGACTAATAAATGTGCAAATATTTTTATATTATATTCAAAATAAACATTATAAATATGTAAAAAATATTTTAATTTATAACTTTCAATTTATAATTTAATAGAGTTTAAGACTCAGAAAGGGTGTATTATGCAAACGATATTAAAGATGTTACATTTAGATAACATCGAAAGTATGTCACCTAAGAAAAAGTTATTCTATGGATTATTATTATGAATTTCAATTTCTTTTGGTTATACACTATTTGTTGTAAATTTTGGTTTTAGTGGGTTGCTCAATGGTGGAGGAAAAGGCACACCTGGAGTTCTAGGACATTTTAATATAGAAAATAATGCTGCATTTCAGCTAACTAATCAAGCAACTAACTGAGGTATTACGATAGGTCGCGGGATTGGTTCAATATTAGTTGCTGTTATTTTAACTAGATTAGCACATCGTTGGACAGTTATTATAGCATTTATTTTGACTTTAATAGGTATTCCAGCGCAATGAATTTTTCCGGCTTCTCAAGGTGGATATGTAGGTTTTGTTATCTTTAGAACTTTGATGGCTATCGGTGGAACAATGTTGATAATTCTTACACAACCAGTTGTTGCTAGATTCTTTAATGCAAAAACTAAATCAATAGTTTCACAATTTGGGATTTGATTCTTCCCTATAGGTTCAATTATTACAGTTGTAACATTTTTAGCAGCAAATCCTAATGATGTAAAAAGTGCATGACAAATCATTTTTACTGTAATTAGTGCATTAAACATTATACCATTGCTTATTTTCATTTTTGTTGGTTCTAGATTCGGAATTAAAACAGCACAAGAGCGAGCAAAAGAACCTAATCCATTCGTATTTTTATGAATGTATTTGAAGAAAAAGCAAACATACATTTGAATTTTAGTTTATGGTGGATGATTATGCGCAGTAGTACTTCCACAAGTTTTATCTAAAAGATTATTTATTGATTTAACAACACTTAGAAACTTTGATAAAACAACAAAAGAAATTGCTTCTGCTCCTTTAGAAAAACTAATAAATATTTGATTAGTTATTTATTGAGCAGCAGTGTTTTTAGGTCCTATTACAATCGGGCTTTGATCAAGATTTAAATTAAAACGTAAACTTTATCAAGTATTTGCTCTAACATTCGGAATATTATTTTACATATTCTCAATGGTTGTATTTACCAAATGAATTGTTCCTTCAAAAGGAAGCATTGGTTCACAAGTAATATTCTACATTTTCGCATTTATCACCGGATTATGTCTTTGAGGAATTCAAGGTGTTATGCTTAATCTACCACACGAATATCCAGAACGTGACCCACAAACCATTGGTTGAATGTTTAGTTTAATTTGAGGATTTGGATACTTAATGTTTACAGTTGGATTAATTATTATTTCAGCTGTTACATTAATTGGTAAGAGTGTAAATCCAGTTGCTGCAGGACAAGTTGATCCAAATACACTTAAATATTCAATAATTCAGTTTATCTTAATTATTGTCTTTGGATTGATTTCTGTACTTGGTACCTTGTTGCTTCGCGAACCAGATCCAAATGCAGAATCGATGCCAAGTTGAATGAAAAAGATCTTTGGTTTTTTAGGTAAAAGAAAAAACCTAGATAAAAATTAAGCAAAGACTTACATAAAAACAACAACTCTATGGAATTGTTGTTTTTAATAAAATACATGAATAAATTATATAATTAAATTATTAAGGAGTTATATGAGTGCAACTGAAAAAGCAATTATAGATAAAATAATCAATGAATCATTAGATAAAATAATGGCAGAAAGATTTGGTCGCTATGCAAAATATGTTATCCAACAACGAGCATTACCGGATATTAAAGATGGGTTAAAACCCGTTCAAAGACGGATTTTATATTCAATGTATGGATTAGGTCTTGATTATGATAAGTCTTATAAAAAATCAGCTAGAGTAGTAGGTGATGTTATCGGTAAATACCACCCACACGGTGATTCATCGGTTTATGAAGCGATGGTTAATATGTCACAGTCTTGAAAATCAAATATTCCGTTACTTGATATGCATGGGAATATCGGGTCAGTAGATAATGATCCTGCTGCTGCAATGCGTTATACCGAAGTAAGATTATCAAAAGTATGTCAATATATTTTAAATGATTTAAAAAAGAATACTGTTGCATTTATTCCTAACTTTGATGATAGTGAGCAAGAACCTGCTGTGCTACCATCAATTTTTCCTACATTATTAGTGAATGGAGCAAAAGGAATTGCTGTTGGTATGGCTACTGATTTGCCACCACATAATCTTGGTGAAGTCATTGATGCTACTATTGCAAAAATCAAAAAGCCTTATATAACCTTAAAAGAAGTTCAAAAATACATTTTTGGACCAGATTTTCCGACAGGTGGGATTATCAAAGGAATCAAAGGGATTAATGATGCTTTTGAATTTGGTAATAATCCAAAAGAAAAAATACATTTATATAGTAAATGTAATTTATATACAAAAGATAATTATAAGTATATAGAAATTACACAGATTCCCTATGGAGTTGCTAAATCAGCATTGGTATATGAAATTGATTTATTAATTAACAAAGGTGAAATCGATGGGGTAATTGAAATTAAGGATCAATCTGATCGAAATGGAATAAATATTCTTATTACGATGCACCCAAGTGTTAATGAACAAAGTGTGTTATCATATTTATACCAAAAAACACAACTTAAGGTTTCTTATTCATATAATAATACTGTGATTCAAAATAATCAACCTAAACTTTTATCTCTATTAGATATGCTTGAAAGTTATTCATTGCAAGTTAAGAATATAAAAACCAAGACATTGCAATATGATTTAACAAAGAACAAATTACGTTTAGAAATTGTTAAAGGTTTTATTAAAGTTTCTGAAATTACAGATAAAGTTATTAAAGTTATCCGTCAATCAGAAGGTTCAAAAGCAGGTGTGATAAAAGATTTGATGCATTATTTTGCATTTAGTGAAATTCAAGCAACAGCAATTGCTGAGTTAAGATTATACCGTTTAAGTAAGACAGATAAACAGGCATATTTAAAAGAAAAAGAAGATTTAGAAAAAGAAATTGCTCATATTGAACAACTGCTTAGTGATCCACAAAAATTTAATAATTTTATTATAAAAATACTTAATGAAATTAAAAAAGAGTTTGCTAGTCCGAGAAAAACCTTGATAGAAACTGAAAGTTTTGATTTTTCACATAAAGAAACCGACTTAATTAAAGAAGAAGATGTTTATATTTGTGTTTCGCAAAATGGCTATATTAAAAGATTTAGTCAAAAAACACAAGAAAATAATAATTTAAGCAATTATTATCTTAAGGAAGATGACAACATTATTCATATATCTAAAATGAATACAATGCATAATTTACTAGTGTTTACTAATTTAGGTAATTACATAATTCTACCTATTCATAAAATAACTGAAAATAAATGAAAAGATTATGGAACATCTTTAAAAGAACTTTTCAACCTTAAAATAGATGAAAAGATTATCTCTGTGATTGAAGTAGCAGATTGAAATTCTGATTTATTTATTGTCACTGGAAGCAAAAACGGATTTTTCAAAAGAACCAAATTAAGTGATTTTGCTGTCCAAAGAGTTAATAAAACTTATGTAGCAATGTCTTTAATTGATAATGATATTATGCTTGGTGCTTATTTATCAAATAACCAAAACCATCTTTTAATAGTTTCCGATGAATCACTAATAACTTGCTATCCTGAAATAGAAATTAATACTTATGGAACCAAAGCAAAAGGGATAAAAGGTGTTTACTTGTCACTCAGTGATAAAGTTAGTGATTTTAGAATAATTAATTTAGAAGATGAATATTTATTTGTTTCAAAACAAGGTTATTGAAGCAAAATAAAGGGCTCAAAACTACCTATAACATCTAAATCAATAAAAGGAAAAAAAATAGCAGTAATCAAGGAATTAGGTGCTAATATCAAAGTTGCAAATATTAGCAGAAAACAAGAATTACTAATCCAATCCATAGAACATAATTTAATTAGATACTTAGGATATATAGAATCAAAAGAAAAAACAGGTTATATTGATCTTAATAATATTCAGCATATTTTTATCAATGATATTCAGAAACAAGAAAATATTGATCCATTAAGTGATTTTAGTGTTAAAACAATAAAAAAACACGATGAAAATATAAAAAAATCTGAAGAAAAAGTTAAAGAAAAAGAAAAGGATTTAGATTCTTTGCTAGATCGTGTGGATAAATTATTAGGATTAAAATAATATGGATAAAAAACACTTATACCATGTATTCAAAAGCGAAATATTGAATTTACATTCGATAAATGATATAGCAAAGTTATGAAACCTACATACTGGGACAATAAATCGTTGAATTTTAAAGCAAGAAGTACCAAGCAACTACTTTAACCATATAAATAAACTTTTAAATCATAAATATCAAGCTGATTTTAATGAGCAGCAGTATTATAAAAATATGGATCAGTTTTTTACGCCAGTAAAGGTTGCTAAACAAATGATTGAAAAAACGGTTAAATTTATTAAAAAACACTATGATATAGACTTAAAAGAATATGACTTAATAGAACCATCGGCTGGAAATGGGAGTTTTTCTAATAATTTTCCTAAGGAATTATTTAATCAAACTTATGCATTTGATATTGAACCACAAATAGAGAGTATTATCAAACAGGATTGATTAGAATATTATCCTAAAAACGAAAGAAACATTGTTATTGGAAATCCACCCTTTGGACTTCGTGGACAACTTGCTTTACAGTTTATCAATCATGCAGCAAAATTTTGTGACTTTATATGTTTTATTTTACCTCCACTCTTTAATTCTAATGGTAAAGGATCACCGATGCTAAGAATAAACAAGAATTTTTATTTAGCAGCAGAATTTAAGGTAAATGATGACAAATTTCATTATCCAAATAACAAGATTATTAATGTTAAAAGTATTTTTCAGATATGAACAAAACTACCATCTCATAGTGTAAAGCCAATTAAACCATCTCAAAAAATTAGTGAGTGGATAAAAGTATATTCTTTAAGTAATGGCTCTACACCGAGTTCAAAAAGAAATGTTAAAATGTTGGATAAGTGTGATTATTATCTACCATCTACAACATTTTCAGAAGTTAGTTTAGAAACAAGTTTTTCTAAATTACCACATAATCGAGGATATGGTATTGTTATTTTAAAAGAAAAACAAAGAATACAAAAAATAATTGAAAGTGTTGATTGAAAATCTAAAAGTTTTAAATCGACAAACTCTGCTAATAATCTTAGAACACAACTTATTATTGATGCTATTGAAGAACGGATAAAAAATGATTAAAAGTATTTATGAAGAATTGATTGAATTAATTGATGAAGAAATTAATAAGCATCCTTGAAAATTAACGGATAAATTTGCAAGTATAAGAAAAATCCAAATTGATCAAAGAGGTAGAGTTGGAGAAAAGTTTTTTACAACTATATTTAAGGAATTAAATAAGGAAGTTATCTATCAACAAGATGGATTCGGTGATTGAGATATAGTAGTAGATGGAGTTAAAATCGAAATAAAAACCGCTACCTTGGATGTTAGTAAGAAATTTCAACATGAAGGGATTAAAGAAAATAAGTCTTGGGATGTTATAGCATTCTTGGATATTGCACCAAATGACTTATATATAAGTTTTATCCATAAAGATGATTTTAAGTTTGGTTTGCAAAAAGTTAAAAATGATTTAGTTATAAAATACGGGACAGTAAAAATTAATGGTAAGATTCAAAATATTCATTTTAGAGGCAAAGAACAAACAAGTAAAAGGGCAACAGGATCAGGTTATAAAGTAGATTTTAAATTAGAGGATTTAAAAATTACAAGAACTCTTAAGGATATCAAAAATATCTATGAGCAAGCGATAAAAGAAAAACCACACTAGTGGTTTAAACTTTTTTACATATTCAAAAGTAAGTATTATCAGCAAATTCTATAACTTCTTTTGTTTCGTTATAACTTTCATCTCTATTTATTATAGAAATGACTTCAAAACCATTTTCAGTTAGCAAATTAACCAGTTCATCTTTATTATAAAGGTGAAAGAAATCATAAAAACCATCTTCGTTTTTAAAAATTAAGTCTCCTTTGCTTTCAATTTTAAATTCCTGGGTTTGTTGAATGTTTTCTAGTTTTAATCTTTGTCTATATTTTTCTTCATCTCTTAGGTGTCCTGTAAAGATGAAGATTCCGTTTGGTTTTAATGTACGATAAATTTCTTTTAATGCCAGAATACGAGATTTTTCAGATGGTATTCCGATAAAACCGTTAAAAGAAAAGAAAGCATATTCAAAAAAGTTGTTTGGGAAAATTAAATCACAAGCATCCATATATTTAAATCGAATTGTATTATTAGGGAGCAATTTTGCTATTTGCAATGCTGTATCAACCATTTCTTTTGAAATATCAATAGCATAGATATTTTGATATCCTAATTCTTGTAGATTAAATGATGTTCTACCTGCTCCACAACCTAAATCCAGTAAATTTTCTTGCTTATTTCTAAATCACTTATTAACTAAATCTAATTCAGATGTTCATAAACCTACATTAGTAATAGCTAACGAATATTTTAAAATACTAGTATCTTTTGAAAAGACAGATTTAGCGTTTTTCAAGTGCATCCAATCTTACTGAACCAATTACGTGATGAACAATATTTTTTTCTTCATCATAGCCGTTATCAGAAAGATCACTATATGAATTTCTTACTCCTATAGGTGTGATAACATCAAAATTAAAAGTTACATTGTATCCATTTGTAGTTGATTTTTTAATTATAACTTTCATATTTTGAATTGTTTTATCAGATGCGAAACTATTTATATTTTGATTAAGTCTACTAAAGTATGGATATAACACAAATCCTTGTTGTAAACCGATGTAATTTTTAGTGTTTAATGAAGCATACGTCACTTTATATGCACCTAATGGATCAGTTACATCAACTAATAATTTATCAAATATCTTTTTAGTGATAAGAGCAAGTTGCACGTCACCTATTTCACTTGTGATATCTATATCTGCACTAGGATTTTTATGCTTGTCAATTGTTTGTTTTAAATTATTGTTTTGTGTAATAATTGATGTTAAGTCTGCTGCTGTAATAAAGTAAGAAACTATATCGTTTTGCATATTAACATCTTTTTGTAGTTTTCTTAAACCATTAAATTCAAATTCTTGATTAATACTTGCTTCATTTGAATGATTATCATGTTGATTTTCGATTAATACTTGAATTCCTAAGGTTCCTGCTTCATCGTTGAATTTAACACCTGTAATTTTATATTCATATAAGTTTTCTAATGATTTATTTTTTTCTAAAAACTGTGTTTTTAATGAATCATTTAAGGAAGCCACACCATTTGTAAATAAGCTAGTATTTTTATTAAATAGTTGTTCAAAATTAATAATTGTTTCACCTTCTTTTGCCTGCATTTGTAATTCATTATATTTATTTGGATCTTCTGTATACATTAACATATATGCAAGTAACGATGGAAAGAGTCTAGTTACCTTATCAGTAAGTGTTTTTTTGCTTAAAAAACTTTCTTTTTGGTTTGTTTTTGATGTAGAATTATTTACTTTAAAACCATTTATATTGAATCTTAAAGTTTTTTCTTCAATATTTGGATTTTTAGTAGTAAATGTTAACGCAATATTATTTATTGTTCCATTATTTTGGTTTGTATAAAAATCATTATTTGTATCAGTAAATGCTACATTATATTTATTCTGTAGTTCATTATTAATATTTAGTATGCTAAGTAAATTGCTTTTTTCAGTTTTTAATTTTAATCATGCTGCAGCAGAATCATGTTCTTTGTAGAATTTGTTTGCATTAGTTATAGTGATATTTTTTTGTAAGTTTATAACATCAGAAAAATCATTTTTCATTATTGATTGCTGTGGGTTAGTTTTAGATGTATCAGGGTGCGTTTGGATTTCTCTTGTTTCTTGTTCACTTTGCTTACTTGAATCGGTATTAGTTTTGTTTTCTGAGTTATCTGGTGTTTTAACATCTTTTGAAGTCTCATCGTTCTTTGGTTTATCAATTGGTTGTTGTTGCTGCTGTTGACTATCTGAAACTGGGGTTTTTGGTTTAGGAGTTGATGATTCATCATTTTTTGGTTCATGAGTTTCTGGATTACCTTGTTTTTTTGATGGATTGTTGGGTTGTTGATTAGGTGGTGTATCGACAGGTTTTTTTATTTCAATCGGAGTTTCTTTAATTTCTTTTCTTGGTTTTTCTTGCGTTTTATTAGCACAAGCAACTGCTAAAATAGGTGCAGTTGCTAATGATGATAGTAATCAAAATATTCGTTTATTCTTTTTCATAGATAAATTCTATATTATATTTACACAAACAAAAATTTTATTTTCATATTATTTTCGTAATCTTAGTTAAATTATCTTAATTATTTGTTGTTATAAATCCAATCTTTGCTAAGATATAATATAATATACATAGAAACGGAGATAAAATGTATAAATACAAAGCAAAATTATTATCTAGCAATGAAGTCATTGCAAAAGCTAATTCATTAGAAGAATTAGAAGGTTTAATTAAAGGTTTCCGTCGTGGACAAAAACATGGCTTGCATACACAAGGAAATGAAAAAATTGAAATTATTCATGTTGAAAGAGAC
Source organism: Mycoplasma sp. 4423 (assembly GCF_054353855.1). Classification (NCBI taxonomy): domain Bacteria; kingdom Bacillati; phylum Mycoplasmatota; class Mollicutes; order Mycoplasmatales; family Mycoplasmataceae; genus Mycoplasma; species Mycoplasma sp. 4423. Next base: position 1,568 of record NZ_JBTHHJ010000019.1, on the reverse strand, counting down.
AACCTTAAAGGTGAACATTATTCAAAAGAAGTAGTTATTAAAACAGTTTAAATATTATAAAAGCAAGGAAGAAGCTCCCTTGCTTTTAATGCATTTTTTCTTCCAGTTTATCAAGTTTTTGTAAGGTATGTTTAATTGTATCATAAACTGATGTTCTGGTTGTAGCAACAATTTCAGCAACTTCTGCATACGAGAGATCTTGATAAAAATATAACTGAAACAGTTGTTGTTGATTTTGTGTTAAAAAATTACGATATTTTTCAAATAATTTACTGTATTTTGTTAAATTTTCTAAACTCTTCTTAGACATCAATTAAATCCTTAGTCATCTGATAGATAAATAACTCTAAATCAAATTCTTGTAAGTCAGTTAGTTTTTCACCTAAACCAACATATTTAACTGATAAACCAAATTCATCTTTTATAGATAAAACAATTCCACCCTTAGAAGTTCCGTCCATTTTAGTTAAAATAATACCAGTTAAATCAGCAATTTCTTTAAAACTTTTTGCTTGTGATAATCCGTTTTGTCCTGTAGTTGCATCTAAAACAAGCAATGATTCATGTGGAGCTGATGGTTCAAATCTCTTGATGATGCCAACCATTTTCTCTAATTCTTTCATTAAATTTACCTTGCTTTGTAAGCGTCCAGCAGTATCAATGATTAATAAATCGTATGATTCATTTTTTGATTTCTCTAATGCTTTATAAACAACAGAAGCAGGGTCCTCACCATTCTTAGTTGGTTTGATAATATCAGCACCAATGCGTTCAGCTCAAATTCCTAATTGATTTACAGCACCCGCTCTAAATGTATCAGCAGCAGCGATTAATACTTTTTTACCATCATTTATATATTTATAAGCAATCTTAGCGATTGAAGTAGTTTTTCCAGAACCATTTACTCCGACAAAAATAAACACATTTAGCCTGTTGTCTTGATAATCTAATTGTGTATTAGTTACTGAATCATTTGTATAAATTAAAAACATTTGATCAGCAATTATTTCACCAATAAGCTTTGGATCATCGATATTATTGGTTTTAACCTCCTTTTTAATTCTTTCAAGCATAACATCAACTAATGAAGAATTGATATCAGACATTATTAAAAGCTCCATTAATTCGTCAAAAAAATCTTCATCAATTTTTAAATGTCGATTTTGAATCTCGAGAAGTTGCTTACCAAAATTTGAACTACTTGAAAGACCACTTTCGTATTTTCTAAATTTTTCACTATTAATAATTTCTTTTTGTTTTTGGATCTCTATTTCTTGCTGTTTTTCTTCAATTGTTTTTTTATCTCGTTTAAAAACCTTATTGATTAAATTCTTAAAAAAGCCCATTATTCTCCTAAAATTATATATAATAGATAATATATAAATATTTTAACAAAAAGCAAGTTAAAAAAATAAATAATTTTTTTCTTTGAAAAAAAACTCTTAGTGCTATAATTAAATAGCAAATAAAGATGCGAGTATAGTTTAATGGCAGAACTTCAGCCTTCCAAGCTGACTATGAGGGTTCGATTCCCTTTACTCGCTCCATTTCAAATAATTGACCAATAA
>NZ_JBTHHJ010000018.1:0-23184 GCF_054353855.1 Mycoplasma sp. 4423 | reverse complement strand
AGAGAGTTAAATAATCAAATAAAAAATCCCACTTAAGTGGGAAATGCAGGTAAAACAGACTTAAATGATTTTTGTTATACTAAACCTTTGTTCTTCAAGGTTTTTAAGGTTTTTGCACTTACCCGTAGTTGCATTTTTTGACCACCAATTGTTACTCTTACTTTTTGTAAGTTAACATTGAATTTTCTTTTTGAAGCATTCATAGCATGTGAACGTGTATTTCCTACCATTGGACCTACACCAGAAATTTGACATCTTCTTGACATAATAACCTTTCAATCAAATTATTTACGTATTTTTAATGCTTCAGTTATTTTTTTGTATTCATTAAAATCATTTTCTTTTAGGTGTTTTAATAATACTTTACGTTGTGAAATTTTTGCTAAGAATCCTCTTCTTGAATGGTTGTCTTTAGGGTTTTTTAAAAAGTGTGGTTTAAGTGATTCAATATCCTCGGTTAAAATTGCTATTTGCACAGATGCATTTCCTGTGTCTTTAGCATTCTTACCAAATTTTTTGATTAATTCAGCTTTTCTTGCTTTAGAAACCATAATAAACTCCTTTATATTATGTTTTATCCGAGCTAAAACTTCTTTATAACCCAGAGTAAAATTTATGTTCGCAATAAAATTGCTTGTTTATTATAACATATCCTATGATTTTAAAAAAATGTTTTTCGCATTAACATAGTCTTCTTCGGTAATCTGGTCTTCATCGTTTGAAACTATAAATCTTAGTTCTGAAATTATTTCTAGGACAACATTACCAACTATTCTTTCAATTGAATACATACTTTGTTTTTCAACTAATTTTAAAAATATTCAATTATCTTTTGTTTTGTGCATAATAATATGAAAACCAAAACCATTTGCATATAAAATCGCAATATACAAACCTGCTGGAATCACAATAACATTTTCCGGATAATGAAAACCTTTGTTATTTAATTCACCTGAAACAAGATAACCAAACGGAGAAACCATATTAAGAAAACGAAGCTTACCGTATGCTAAACCTTCTCTTAAAAGTTTTGTGCTTATTTTTACATTTTTAATTTTATATATTTCAACAACACAAACATTTGCATTAGGTAAAATATTTGCTATATCATCTGCTTTTCACTGTGCTTGATAACCAAATTTAAAGTCTTGACCAACTGCAATATTAACTTTTTTATCAGATGCTAATTTATGTAGGAATTCTGGTCCACTTAAGTGTCTTACATCATTAAAATGAAGCTCAATAATCGCATCAACATTCATTTTTGACATCATTAAATATCGATCGTTATCATTTTGATAAAGTTTTTCGTTGCGATATTTATAAATATCGTTACAACTAAAAGTCACAATAATTTTTCTACCTGGATTATTTGCTATTTGCTTATATAACTGATAGTGTCCTAGGTGAAAACTTTGAAAGGAACCAATAATAAAACTATCACCATCTTCAGCTTTAAAATCATCTAGTGTATAAATAATAAGTTTGTCCATTAGATTAAATGTAATTCTTTAAGTTTTAAATAAGCCCCATCAAATTCACAGTCTGCTGCTATATCTGAAGCTACAGTTTTAATTTTATCACTTGCTCGTTCCATTGCTACACCATAATACACATCCCGAAGCATCTCAAAATCATTTGCACTATCACCAAAAGCAATAACATTATCCATTGAATAACCTAAATGCTTAGTTAATTTTTTTAATGTTGTGCTTTTGGTTATATCAATTGGATTGATAAAAAAACCTCTTGATCACCTTGATGAAATTTCAACTTCCATTTTTGCATCTTTAATAAATTGTTCCATTTTCTGCGATAATTCATATGGTTTATCTGTGTTGATAGTTATAACATATAAATCACTATTACTTAATAAAGCTTCTTCATAGTTTAAATAATTTTCTTGAAAAGGACGAATAAATCATGAATCAATTGGAGTTTGTGGAGACTTATAAACTTTATCAAAATCAGTAATTAAAAATCCTTTTATTTGTGTTCCGAATGCATCGTATAACTTAACTACATCTACTTTTTTAAGGGTACTTTTGTATAAAAATTCTTGTTTTTTTACATCTCAAATAAATGCACCATTTGCACCAATAAAATAATCAACATATTTTAGTTGTTCAAAAAAATCTCCAATTGTAGCAAACTCACGAGCAGTTGCTAAAACACTTATAATATTATTTTCTTTAAGTTTTTTAAACATTGTTTTGATGTTTTTTGAAAATTTTGTATTTCCATTAGGTAAAATTGTTCCATCTACATCGAAAACTGCTATTTTTATTATATCCTTTAAATTTTTCATTTCATCCTTTCTAAAAATACTTTTTTAGGAAAAAATATTTTATTTCTTACTAGTCCTACTGATACAATTTGGTTTTGTGCATCAGATCACATTAAAATCCCATCATCATAATCACATTCAAACTCTCTACCATTAATTAAATATTTATACTCATTTTCTGTATATTTAAGTATATTATAATCAAATAAATTAAATATGGATATTTTCTGATGCTCTGTCGGCTTCAAATCATTAATATCTATATTACCTACTTTAATTCGTTTTAACTCTGTCATTATGCTGCTATTATTAAGTTGTTTTGCTATATCTTCTAATAAAACCCGAATATATGTACCATTTGAAACCAAAAAATAAATTGTGTATTCTTGATTTTCATAATCAAAGTCAAGTATTTTATAATCAATTACTTTAATTTTATGAGATTTCAATTCAATATCTATACCTTGTCTTGCTAAGTCGTATGCTCTGCGTCCTTTGATTCTTTTTGCACTATATTTAGGTGGAATTTGAAATTCTTGTGTACATATTATATAAACTGCTTGCTGTAAGTTATCTAAATTAACTTGTTTTACATTCTCTTTTTGGATATCACCATTTGAATCTAATGTATCAGAACTATAACCAAATTTTGCTTTAGCAATATATGCTTTATTTTTGTTAGAAATATAATCTAAAAGTTTAGTATCTGAATCAGTAGCAACAATCATTAAGCCACTTGCTAATTGATCTAAAATTCCACTATGTCCTATTTTCTTGACACCTAATTTCTTCCCTAAAGCTCTAATTTCACGATTTGAATAAACACCTGATTCTTTAAAAAATTTATAAAACATTTTCCCCTTTTATATTTGGATATTTTACTATATTTAAACTCATATATTTACATTTTCGATTTTTTTAAAATTTGGTCTTTATAATCTTATTTACAGCAAAAATTGCTCAAAAGTGCTATAATATAACACAATATGGATATGAAGCAGCAACAAAAACAACCAATTATTATTTTTTCAGGGCCAAGCGGAGTAGGAAAAGGAACAATTGAGCGATTGTTATTTGATTTTGACGAACTTAATCTTTCACTTTCCTGTTCGGCTACTACGCGGATGCCACGTAATGGTGAACTAAATGGAATACACTATTATTTTTTGGATGTTGAAACATTTCGCAATCACATACGAAGTCGTAAATTTGTTGAATTTTCATATCATTTAAACAACTATTATGGAACTTTATATTCTGAACTTGATAAAATACACAAAAAAAATAAAGTTCCTTTCCTAGAGATAGAAACTACGGGTGCAAAGCAAATAATATCTAAATTTTCTTCAGGTGAATTAGCAAAAAAATATAACTTAATTACCATCTTTGTATCCCCACCATCTATTAGTGATTTAAGAAAAAGAATTTTAGGTCGTGGAACTGAAAATTCACAGACTTTAAAGGAACGCCTTGCAAAATCAGAACTCGAACTTGCAGAATCACACATCTTTAGATACAAAGTAATAAACGACATTCCTGAAAGGGCAGCAGAAGAAATTCGATCAATTTTACATAGGGAGCTTATGCTTGATTAAATTTATATATATAAGTGATAAGGGTACGGTTAGAGAAAATAATGAAGATTGTGCAAAAATATTTGCAAAAGATAACTATTTTTTCGCATTACTTTCTGATGGTATGGGTGGTCATAAGTATGGTGATGTAGCATCTAATATAGTTATTAACTATTTAAGTTCTAATTTTGGTAGAAACTTTGTTTATACATCATCGATTCAAACTAAAAAATTTATTGAAGATTCTATTGCAACTGCTAAAAAAGAAATGAAAAAGATTGCTGCAAAAAACAAAGAAATGGAAAATATGGGTACCACTTTAGTAGGCTGCATCGGAATTCCTGAACATAGAAAAATTTTTATTTTTAATGTAGGTGATTCTCGATGCTATTTTTATTTGAATACCAAAAAACTTATAAAAGTAACAATAGATCAAAACCTTGCATCACAATGAAAAAAAAATGGATATGACTACCATAATAATAAGAACGAGAAATATGCTCGTTATTTAACAAGTGCAATAGGGCCTAATATTCCTACTACAATTGATATAACAGAAATTAAAGATAATGAATATGATTTGATCAATAAAATAATGCTCACATCTGATGGGGTCCATGAGTTTGTTGAACATATTGATTTGGAAGCTTGTTTATCAAAGGATGATAGTATATCGAATATAGCAAATGCTATATTAGATCAGGCAATTTTAAATTCATCAAATGATAATATGACTATTGCTTTATTGGAGTTAGATAATGAAAAATAAATTCGAAATTCCACAAAATTCTAAAGTACATCGCAGTTATATAATAGATAAAATTATCGGTGAAGGTGGTATGGGTACGGTTTTTTTAGTTCATTCTAAAAAAACTTCCGATATTAATAAATATGCACTCAAATACCGTAAAGTTGACGATAATGATACTAATAAAAAACGCTTTTGAAACGAAATTAACTTACTTCAAAAGATAAAGCATAAAAATATTCCAAAAATTTATGATTATGAATATAATGATACCGAGCAATATTATGTAATGGAATATATGGAAGGTGAAACATTAGCAAAACTTCTTAAAGATTCACATGTTTTTGTTATCAAGAGAGCTAATAATTATATGAAACAACTTGCTGAAACAATTGAAGAATTACATGCACATAATATTATCCATCGCGATATCAAACCAGAAAATATCATCATTTCTTCTTCACACCATCTAAAAATATTGGATTTTGGTATATCAGTTACCAACGAAACACAAAATTTGACAAAAGCGCATTCGTTAATTTGTTCACCTTATTATGCAGCACCTGAGTTATCAAATGGTAGTAAAAACATTACTCCTGCTGTTGACATATATGCTCTTGGTGTTTTATACTTTCAAATGCTTACTGGACAACTACCATTTCGTGGCGATAATGCTGTAAATACAATAATGATGCATCAAAAAGATGCTTTCCCTGATATACGTCGCTTTAAGCATGATGTCCCAAATTCAATTGTAAATATTATCACTAAATCAACAGCAAAAGATCCAAAAGGTAGATACAAGACAATGAATGAGTTTAAAAAGGCGATAATTAAGTCTACAAGGAATGAAAATAAAATCGAACAACTTATTTCACCAAAAACAATGAAACCCAGAAAAACAGTTGCAGAAGTTGTTAGATCTCCGCTTTTTTTAGGTACTAGTATATTATTTTTAATAGTTGTGATAGTTATTTTTGCTGTTGTTTTTAAGGTAAATAACTTTATTTAATTATGAAACAAATCTATAAAATTTTTGAAGCAGTTTCAGGTATTTATAAACTTGTAAACAAGCAACAAGTTATAAAAGTTCCTGCTGCAGGTAAGTTGCGGTTTTTACAAAAAACTCCTGTTGTCGGTGATAATGTAATAATGGAAAATAATCAGATTGTTGAAATTTTAGACCGTCAAAACTTTTTTATTCGTCCTAAGGTTGCTAATGTTGATCAAATTTTTATTTTTATGTCGATAAAACAACCTAAATTTTCAAGTTTTTTGGTTGATAAATATATGGCGATTATTGAAGAAAAACAAATTGAACCAGTTTTATGTATTAGTAAAATTGATTTAGATGAAGAAAATGCTAGAAAATGAGAAAATAAATATCAAAACCTAGGTTATCATGTTATTTTAATAAACAACAATAGTCCAAATTATTTAAACAAAATCGAAGAAATTACAGCAAATAAGTATAATTTATTTATGGGTCAAAGTGGAGTTGGTAAAACTACTACATTAAATAATATCGGAAATTTTAATTATCAAACCCAGGAAATTTCTAAGGCATTAGGTAGAGGCAAACACACAACTAGATCTGTAAGTATAATCAAGATAAAAAAAGGCTGATTGATTGATACTCCAGGTTTTTCTTCATTGGATTTAAATCTAACACCAATTCAACTTGCTCACAGTTATAAATGTTTTTATAACTGATCGAAATTATGTAAATTTCGCAGTTGTTTACATCAAAATGAAGCAATAAATGATTGTGCAATAAAACAAAAACTTCGTGATGGGGTACTACCAGAATTTAGATATGAAAATTACATAAAATTGTTATCACAATTAAATGAGGGGAAATAATGAATAAATATGTTACACCAAGTTTATTAAATGTTGATGCTAAAAACAGACTTGAATTAGCTAATAAACTTGTAGATGCAGGAATTAAATGAATCCATTACGATGTAATGGATGGAAAATTTGTTGAAAATACCGCTATAGAGATTGATGAAATTGAAAATATTGCTAAGAATGGTAAAAAACATCTTAAGGATGTTCATTTAATGGTTGAAAATCCCTATGATTATGTTGAAAAAGTAAAAAACTTCGTTGATATCATTACTTTTCATTATGAAAGTATAATAGATGATTTAGATAAATTTGATGATTTTTTAGAAAGAAATTTTCATGAAATAAAAATTGGTTTGGCTATAAAACCGAGCACACCTGTGGATGTTTTGCTTCCATATATAGATCGTTTAGCACTTGTTTTAATTATGTCAGTTGAGCCAGGAAAAGGCGGACAAAAGTTTATTGAAACTTCTTTGGATAAAATTAAAAAATTAAAACTATATCGTCAAAAAGACTGTTTAGATTTTCTTATCCAAGTTGATGGCGGAATAAATAACATAACTGGACCTAAATCATTTAAATCTGGTGCAGATGCCTGTGTTGCCGGAACATATTTAGTAAATGAACCTACAAAAGAAAAAATACACAGTATCATCAAAGGATAATGTAATATAATATGAATATGAATGAAATCAAAACAAAAATATTAGAAAATTTAAAACGTTTATCCAAAAAGAAAGTTAATGAAAACGATGAAGTAAAATCATTAGAAATTGATTCGTTAGATTTAGCCGAACTTATCATTGATGCTGAAGATGAATTTGGTATTTCTATTTCAGATGAGGAGATATTGAATATTAAATTTGTTAGCGATATCACAAATTTAATAACTTCCAAAATACAAAATAAGTAAAGGTTTAAAATTGCTTATTTTGTATTTTTATATAAGGATTTTAAGACATATAAAATATTTTTATCTCTTTTGAAAAAGCAAAAAGAATATATTTCCTTAAAAAAACGCGAAAATTTAATTTTTTGCTTGAAAACTTATTTTTAATATTATAATTCTTATCGTAGTTAGTTATTAAATCTAACTACTTCAATATTATATTAAGGAGTTTTTATGACACGTTATTTTACAATTAATGTTTCATGTGCGTCATGTAAGTCACATATTGATAAAGTATTCAAAGAATACCCAGAAATTAAATATTCTGTTAATATTATGGAAAAAATGATTAAAATCGATGCTGATGAAGAAAAATATCCAGATGAGTTAATTGTTAAATTAGCAAAACAAGCAGGCTACGATGCTGAACCAAATTAAAAAATTTTTAAATTGATTATGGTTGCCTAAAACAAATCTATGAGTCCAAGCAGTTATATTCATTCCTTTCTTAATAATAATTATTTTACATATTATTGGTATCTCCCAAGGTGTAGGACATGATTTAATTGTGCAGGCTAAACAAACCTGAGTTTATTTAGTTTTAGGTATTTTAGCAACATTTTTAGTTTTTGTAGTATCTATAAAGTATTTTACAAACTATTACCGTTTGTTTAAAGGTGATGTTGGAATGGACTTGTTAATAGCCATCGGGGTTCATTTATCATACTTTTATTCACTTATTTTAACCATTATTACACTTGCTACACCAACCAAAGGTTATAATGTCTTAGAAATGTACTTTTGAGATGTACCGAGTGCATTATTGACCTTTATAGGAATTGGTCATTATTTAGAAGATAAATTAAAACGCAAGTCTAGTATTGGGATTAAAGAATTATTACAACTACAAAATCGTTTTGCTTTACTTGTACAACCCGATGGAAGCACTAAAAAAGTAAGCACTCGTTCTTTAAAAATTGGTGATCAAATTATTGTTCCTAAAGGACAAAATATTCCAGTTGATGCAGTTGTTTTAGAAAATACATCTGAATTAGATATGGCGTTTATCAACGGAGAACCACTTCCGAAAACAGTTGAACCTGGTGATTATGTTATTTCAGGTGCTAATAATATTACTACATCATTAAAATTACAAGTTCAAAAAACTATGGGTGAATCAACCTTAACAAAGATTATTGATAAACTTGAAAACATTGTAGATTCATCTTCAAAGATTCAGCGTCTTGCGGACCGGATTGTTAGATATTTCATCCCTGCTATTTTATCAATTGCACTAATTAGTTTTATCATTTGAACAGCAACACTTTACTCTATTAATAATTTCCCTAGTTATTTAGCAAAAGTTGATGGAGCAAATAATTCGGGTATATATTACGGAATCAAAATTGGTGTTACAGTTGTAGTTATTGCTTGTCCGTGTGCATTTGGGATTGCCGCTCCAGCAGCTATCTATGCAGCAAGTGGTTTGGCAAGCAAGAATAAAATCCTTTTTGCTTCGGCAGATGTTTATGAAAAACTCAAGAATGCAAAATATATTATTTTTGATAAAACTGGAACCTTGACACAAGGAAAACCAACTATCCAAAAAATTTTAGGTGATCAAAGTTATCAAAACATTGCTCAATCATTAGCTTCTAAATCACATCACCCACTTTCGCAAGTTATTGCTAACTATCAAAGTTTTAATGCAATTGAAATAACCAATGAACAAGAAATTCCAGGTTATGGTATCGTAGCAAATAGCAATGGAAAACAATATGAACTTGGTTCATACAAAAAGATGTTAGAAAAGAACTTTAACGATTTAGTAAACATCGAAAATTTTGAACCTTTTTCATATGTTGCATTAGCAGAAGATTCTAAAATTGTTATGATTTTTGCTCTTGGTGATACTTTAAAAGCTGATGCAAAAGATATGATTGCTAAATTCCACGAATTAGGTTTACATGTTGTTATAGCTTCTGGTGATAACCAAGAAGTTGTTAAAAAATTTGCATCTGATTTAGGAATTCATACTTTTTATGGACAATTAGAACCAGAACAAAAATTAGAATTAATTGAAGAATTTAAGAAAAAAGGTGAAACAATCTTTGTAGGTGATGGTTTAAATGATATTCTTGCGATAAAAACAGCGTCATTAGGAATTGCTTTTGCATCTGGTTCTGATCTAGTGAACTCTGCTGCTGATATATCTTTAATGACTAATGAACTGCAAGCTGTTTATCAAGCAATCTATTTAGCGAAGAAAACTTTAAAAGTTATTAAATTTAACTTCTTATGAGCTTTCTTCTTTAATTTATTGGCTATACCAGTTGCTATTAGTGGAATTTTATTCCCTTGATTAGCTGCTATAATTATGATTATATCAAACATTTTATTGCTTTCAAATACCTTGTATTTTAAAAATAGAACTGCAAAGAAATTAAAAGAAATGTCTGCTAATAATTTATCTATCGAATCAAAAGACTAACATTTGTTAGTTTTTTGATTCGATTCATTTCATTAGTTTGTTTAAAAATTAAGTTATAATAATATTCCAAATATCAAAGGAAGATATGAAATCTATAGATAAAACACTTACATTTATCGATTTGTTTGCTGGAATAGGTGGCATCAGAAAAGCATTTGAAGATGATGATACCAAATGCGTATTTAGTTGCGAGTGAGATAAATTTGCTGCTAAGACATATTTTGCTAACTATAATGAAATTCCATTTGGTGATATTAGAAAAATAAACGAAAAAAATATTCCAAATCACGATATTCTTTTAGCAGGTTTTCCTTGTCAACCTTTTAGTCACATCGGAAAAAGACAAGGTTTTACACATCAAAGTCAAGGAACATTATTTTTTGATATTCTTAGAATTTTAAAACACTCAAAACCTAAGATGTTTTTACTTGAAAATGTCAAAGGATTATTAACAAATGATAAAGGTAGAACCTTTAAGATAATTTTGCAAAGTTTAAACGATCTTGAATACAAGACTTTTTATAAGATACTTGATGCACAAAATTTTGGTTTACCACAAAGACGTGAGAGAATAATTATTGTAGGTTTTAGAAAAGATTTAAATGTTAATAATTTTGAGATTCCAGAAGGAGACAAAGAAGTTAGAATACCGATTAGTGATATTCTTGAGAGAAGCCCGAATGGTTATTCAGTCACAGAACACTTACAGAAAAATTATTTATTTAAAGTAGATGATGGAAAACCGCAGATAGTAGACTTTGATAGCAATATCCAAGTTAATACATTATGTGCAAGTTATCATAAAATCCAAAGGCTTACAAATACATTTATAAAAGATGGAAAAACTGGTCTTAGAATGTATAGCGAATTAGAATTAAAGAGATTAATGGGGTTTCCTGATAATTTTATTGTCCCTGTATCAAGGACACAAATGTATAGACAATTTGGTAATTCTGTAGCAATTCCAATGATTAAAGCAGTTGCTGATGCAATGAAGAAAGTTATAAAAAGGTAATTTATATTTCTGAAATAATTTTACATTTTAATTGTATTGCTTTACCTTTCTTCTTAGATGGATATGTTCATAAAAAATGTGTGCCAAAATGTCCACAAATATTGTGTTTATCTAGTAAATCTATATATTCATCGATTGTATAAAAATAAATCATAGATGTATTATTATCAAAAGTTAAAATATGACTTGATCATTGTTTATTTAGAAACGCATTACCACAAACCCCACCTATTACTCATTTTGCTAATTTTTCTTTCAATGGTTTTAATATTGATGTTAATCTTCTTTTATTATCTTCGCCAAAGCTAGACAATGTTGGATTTTCTTGAAATATCTGTAATAGATTCTTTAACTCTTTATTTTGTGGACTTAGCACACTCACGAACGATTCTGCTTTATATTCATGTACAGTAACATTTTTTGCACTAGTTCTTTTGCAGTTTATAGTTAAAATTATAGACTCATTATTTAATTTGTTTATCTTCAGAATAATGTCAGTTTTAGGTTTTCCACCAGATGGTAATTTACCTATTTCAGATTCGTTAGATGTTGCATCTATAAATTTGATTTCTTCTGGTTTGATATCTATCTTGCTAATAATCTTATAAAAATATGGATAATTTAGTCCTGTAATTGTTTTATCTTTTTCTTTATATTTCTTTAAATTATCTGAATTACTTAATATTAATGAAATAATTTTTTCAAATGTTAATCCTTGCATATTCTTTTTAAAACCATCATTATAATCAAATAATGCTTTTTGTTCTATCTGTTTATAAAGATTGCTTTGATTCAATATTTCGTTAATAGCTGTCACTTCTTCTTTGAGAATATATTTGTTGTTTTGTCGAGCAAAGAGAAAACTTTCTTTCTCATCCACATCGTCTGAATATATTAAAAATGCTTTTTCAACTTGTTTATTTATTTCTTTTATATTAAATGCATCTTATTGTTGACCCTTTATTCTATCACTTCTCATTGATGTTGTAGAAAATATTATCCATTCTTTGTCATCAAGAAATTTTATAATAAACGGTTCATAAAACTGTTCGTTATTAATATAGCCTTCTTTACCGATTCTATAATTTACACGAAAACTCTTTATATAATTATTATTTTTACAAAAATTTAACAAATCAATTATGCTCTTCTGAGCATTATGACCATGTTTACTCTTATCTTTATTTGAAAACGACATATAACAACCTCTTTTATAAAGATTCAAATTTCTTTGTTTTATTATATCAATTTGAATAAATATAGATAGAAAAATCTAAAATAACTAATTTATATTTTGCTTATTTATGGTATAATAAAAAATATTAGGAGTATAGTTCAACGGTAGAACAACGGGCTTCAACCCCGTGTGTTGTGGGTTCGAATCCTGCTACTCCTGCCATTTTTTTATATCTTGAAATTATTGCAAAACTTGTATAATAAGCATATGAAGAAATTATACAAATTTGGTTTTATCGGGACTGGTGCTTGGGGTAGTGCTTTAGCAAATGTGCTTTCAGAAAATGGACATAATGTTATTATGTATGGTATTGATAAAGTCGAAGTGGATGATATTAATAACGGGTATAATCAAAAATATTTTTGATCTTTACCTTTTTATGCACCAGATAAGGTAAGGGCGACACTTGATTTTGATGAAGTAGTATTAAATAGTGAAAATATTGTTTTAGCAGTTCCGGCTAACACTTTAAAAGGGATTTTAAAACAAATGCATCATAGTTTAAAAAACCGTAAAGTAAATATCATTAATCTGTCAAAAGGAATTGAAAGTGTTTCAGAAATGTTTTTTAGTGACTTTATCCAACATCGTTTTAAGAGAAATCTTAAGAACTTAGTTTCTTTAGTAGGACCTTCGTTTGCTATTGAAGTATTTCAAAAGGAAGTAACTATTATTAACATCTTAGGAACTAACAGTGATTATTGTCAAGAAATTATGAGTTATTTTAATAATCGGTATTTTCAACTTCGTCATCAAAAAAACGTCCTTGGAAGCGAGTTATTCAGTGCTTTGAAAAATGTTTTAGCTATCGGTTTGGGAATTTTATCAAACCACACTAATAGCAACAATACTGTTGCTGCGATTATAACAATCGGGGTGAATGAAATATTAGATATATATAAGGTTATCTCAGGAAATGATGATGTTAAAATGGGATTTGATTTTGCTGGTATTGGTGATGTTTTCTTAACCTGTAATTCTTCTAAGAGCCGTAATTATATGTTCGGTAATCAAATTTCCGAATTTGGTATCAGCAAAGCACTTGAAAATAATTCAAAAACCATCGAAGGATATCAAACTGCTAAAATACTTGCTAAGATGCTTAAAGAAAAGCAAATTGAAACCAAATTATTTCAAAGTATTATTGATATTCTCTTTAACAAAAAAGAACCTATATTATTAACTGATTTTCTTGTTAATTAAAAACACCAGATATTTCTGGTGTTTAATTTATGCTTTTTTAAGACGACTTTCATATTTTTGTTTATATCAAGTTGTCTTTTTTAAACGATGGAGAAGAAGAACTTCTCCAATTTGTCATAATCCACCAAATAATCAGTAGACTTGCACGCCTACCGAAAATAGGACTGTAATTACAGCAAATACAATCACCATAATCTTTTGGGTACGTTCTGATTTCTTTAATGCTTGTGCTTCTGCTATGGTATTTCTTTGCTTAACACCCTTGCGATTCAATAGTTTTGGAAGCAACTGTGATAACACTTGAATAGCAATTGTTAGAATCAGAATTCAAGAATATATGAATTCTCCACTTAAAATCTTAGTTCATGAAACAGAAGCAAAATTTAATCCTAATCAAGTAGTTTGTTTTATTTGTGGAATTGCTTGAATTACACGCCACATCGCAAGGAAAACCGGTATAGTTAATAAGATGCTACCAAATTGGTCCAGTGGACTTATATTATATTTAGAATATAATGCTTGAATTTCTTGGTTTTTCTTCATTTTCATTGCTTTGTTTTTTTCAAAACCAACATATTTTGCTTCAATTGCTGCTTTTTTAGGACGAAGACTATCTTGAACACTTTGCATCATTTTAGATCTAAAGGTGATACCAAACATAGTTAAACGAGTAATAATTAAAGCTAAAATGATAACAATGATAGATCCTCAACCTTTTAAATCAGGAATACCTTTGCTTATTCCTTGTGTAATTGCAGAAAGTGGATATACTATAAATCCGTAAAATGGACCATATGCTCAAGCTTCACCTCAATTAGTTATTGCTTGACTTGGATAATCACCTTTAAAAGGTATATCAATATCTCTTCTTTTTTCTGATTTATTATCTTTATTCTGACGTTGTCCTAAATCATATAAAATATTTTGCTCAGGGTTATACTTAGTAGATGCAGTAGGTTCTGTAAAAACAGTACTTTTCCCTGTATCTTTATTAAAACTTTTAAAATCATCAGCATGTAAAAAACCTAATTGTGTAAGATATTGAGTCATTGTTGCTTGATAAACATCAATATAGAATTTTTCTGCTTGTGAAATTGGTATTCTTGGATTACTTTGTCCTTGTAATTTTTTTGCTAAGAATTCTAAATAATCACTAAATGACTGGTAATCTTTCAAAACATCCTTGTCTTTTTGTTTGTTTTCTGGTAAAACAGCATATTTATTAAAATTTGCGATAAATGTACTGTTTGGACCAAATGAAAAATTGTATAAGGTTTGGAGAACATCACGAGCAAATGCTAAATTAATAGTATTTTCTGTTAGTAAACCTGTATATTTTGGAACGGATTGTAAACCTGATAACCCTACTAAAATATAATTTCCATTTTCAACAGTAGGTATTTGTTTTTTAGAATCCTTTGTTTCTGGATGTGTAATTACCTGAACAAGTTGCTCATCTTTTTTTGATGCAAAAGTCAATAGGTATATATTAGTAATATCATTAGTATATTTGTATCTAGTTGAGTTACTTGCTTGAAATAAGAATCTTCCGTTTTTTGCTATTAAACTAATATTATTTTTATCAGGATTTGCAACAACGTTTTTATTTTTATCATCATAATCATATCCTAAGTTTTTTATCACTTTCGGATCATCGATAGCAAAAGTTGTATAATATTTTTTTATTTCTCCATATTCAGGTTTAGGATATTCTTTATGTGCTTCTTTAATACTTCCATCCTTTTGCGGTTCTTTAACAGTGTATGTATCATCTTTTGATCAAGAATCAGATGTTTGTTTTTTTAGTTTTTCAAGAATATCTGGATTGTTTACTAGAGTGTTTATATCAGGATTTATAGAAAGAGTTGCAAGTTCATAAGGAACGGTTTGTATTTTTCCATCTTTTGTAACATCTTTGTTGTCATTATCTTTGATGTTTATCTTTTGTTCTTTTGTGTCTTTTACAACAAAAGTATTTACACGTGGGGAAACTTCATCCTTGCTTGAGTAAAATTCAATACTATTTCCTACACTCGATGAATTTTTAAGAACGAATGATTGCACGCAACCTGTTACTGTTAAACCAAATAACAAAGTATATAAAACAATCTTAATTCATTTTCAAACTTTCTTTAGTGTATCTTGTTTTTTTTGTTGTTCCTTACCTTCTTGGTTGAAATAATTAAAATGATTTATTTTTTTCATTTTTCCTAAATTTCTCAAAGAGTTTAGCAATTGACTGCTTTTTAGTTGCATAATCATTTGCAATAAAATCTTTGCGAACAATTAACACAAAATCATAATTTAAATCATAAATCTTAATTTCATGAATAATTGCTTTAAGTTGTCTTTTATTATAATTACGACCGACTGCATTTTCAAATTTCTTTGGTACTGTAATACCTGCATGAAATGAAGAACTTTCTGCATAATAGATAACTAAATATTTATTAGAGACATATTTATTATTGTTAATTATTCTTTGAAAATCTCAGTTTTTTCTTAGTCGATATTGTTTTTTCATACAAATTATTATTTATCTGAAACTGTTAATCTTTTTCTACCTTTAGCTCTTCTTGCTGCTAAAACTTTTCTTCCATTTGCTGTTTTCATTCTAGCTCTAAAACCATGAACTTTGGCATGTTTACGTTTATTTGGTTGATATGTACGTTTGCTCATTCGTCCTCCTTTATAAATATATAATAAGCGTGAATAAATTATATAACAAATTTTTTTTTATCAAAGTAGCTTATTAAATAACAAAAACAACTATAATATAGCAGTAAAAATGGTATTTATCATATTATTAAAATCAATTAACAGTGTATAATTTACATGAATGTATGAGGTTTTATGTTAGATATAAAATATATAATTAGTAATGAAAATGAAGTTAAAAAACACCTAAAAAATCGTAGATTTGATATGCATTTTTTAGATGCTTTTTTAACTTTAGCAAAAAAACGCGGGCATATTATGTATGAAGCACAAAGTGCTAAAAGTAAATTAGCAGCAATTTCTAAGGAATTTGGTTTATATAAAAACAACCCCGAGAAACTTGCTCAAATTAAAAAAGAGATTCAAAAAATTAAACAACACCAAAGTTTATTAGACGAACAAAGTAATGAACTTATCGCAAAAATTACAAATATGCTGCTACAAATCCCTAATTTACCTACGAATGATGTCCCTGTAGGTAGAGATGAAAATGATAATGTAGTTATTGAGAAATTTGAAAACCTTGGTAGAGGACTTGTTTCAGATGTGTTGCCACACTATGAAATTGCGAAAAATTTAGATATCATCGATATTGAAAGAGCAGTTAAGTTATCTGGTTCAAGATATGTTATTTATAAAAATCAAGGAGCAAAGTTAGTTCGTGCATTAATTAATTTTATGCTTGATTTACATTTATCCAAAGGATATACAGAGTTTAACACACCAGTGATTGTTAAAGAAACTGCGTTATATGGAACAGGACAGTTACCAAAATTCCAAGAAGATTTATACAAAATTGAGGGTGTTAACGAATATCTAATCCCTACTGCTGAAGTTACATTAACTAATATTTATAATAATGAAATAATTAATCTTGACAAACCTTTTAAGGCGACAGCATATACTGAATGTTTTCGTTCTGAAGCAGGCAGTTCTGGAAAGGACACCAAAGGAATCTTGAGACAACATCAATTTAAGAAAATTGAATTAGTTAAAGTTGTTAATGCTGAATCTGCTTGAAATGAATATAATCAAACCGTTTTAGATGCAGCAGATGTACTAGAAAAACTCGAAATTCCTTATCAAAAAGTTCGCTTATGCACTGGTGATTTAGGTTTTTCAGCAAAAACCACAATTGATTTAGAACTTTGACTGCCATCAGAACAAAGATTTAGAGAAGTATCTAGCATAAGTTATTTTGGTGATTTTCAAGCTCGACGTGCGATGATTCGTTATAAAGATAATAATGGTAAAACAAATTATGCTCATACAATCAATGGTTCTGGTGTCGCTGTAGACCGTCTTATTGCTGCTATTTTAGAACAATACCAAAATCCTGATGGGAGTGTTTCGGTTCCAAAAGTTTTAATCCCTTATATGAGTGGAGTAGAAAAGATTGAAAAACAGAGTTAAAAAACCTTATGTATTTGCTTTTGATTTAGATGGAACCTTACTACAAAGCAATAATAAAGCACACATTGATACAATCAAGGCACTTAAAAAATCAAAAGAACACGGTCACATAAATGTAATTGCTACAGGGCGCGGAATCACTAAGACATTACCTCTTTTAGATTCAAAAGCAGTTGATCATATTGATTATTTAGTTTGTTCTAACGGAACTGCTCTATATGATATAAAAAATCAAAAAGCCTATATTTTAAATAGTTTAGATAAAGATATCTTTTATATAATGAGAGATATTGCTAGCAAGCATCAACTTATCATAACTGTTGATACACATAATTACAATGCTACCGCATTACCTAATAATCAAAAACCTCACTGAATTACAGATGCAAATATAATGGATATGAACATCTTAAATCAAATCAGCATCGAAAAAATGCAAGAAGTTATTGAAAATAAAGATGTCCAAATTGTACAAATAGCACTGCGTAATCCACTTAAAAGCGCTAAGGAAATTACGGATTTGACTAAGAAATTGCTTAAAGATTTTGAATGCAATATATATCTTACCAACTCAATATATACAGATGTAAATCCGATTAACACCTCCAAGTTAATCGGATTAGAATATTTGCTTAATTTACTAAATCTTACAACTAAAAACCTTGTCACCTTTGGTGATAGTGGAAATGATATTGATATGACGAAACATGCTTCTTTAGGAATAGCTATGGGTAATGCTACAGCAGATTTGAAAGATGTTGCAGCACACATCATTAATGACCATAACAGTGCAACAATTGGTGAATTTATTACTTCATTTTTAGCAGAATAAAAACAAGGTACTTCCTTGTTTTTATTCTGCTAACTTTTTTCTTCTTTGATAATCCATAAAACTAAAGATAAATTGAATACCAAATAAAATAAATGAAATAATTTGTCACACAATACCCCCAACAAATGCATATTTATGCATAGCTGTTGCTGGATTAGAGATGTTTAAAGCTCAGAAAATAATTCATACAGTATTATTTAATTCATAAACTAAAAACATATACGGTGAAACTCCTTCTCATGAATTTGTTTTAATTGAGAAAATCATCTGTGGGATAAATGCTAAGGTTGTAAAAGCAGGGAAAATAAATCCCATAACTGATTCGGTTTTTGGATCTCATAAATAAACAGGAGTTTTAAATGAATTTGTTATTTTTAGGGCAATAAAGATAAGAGCAATAATTCAAGTAATTACTATTGCACCCATTCCAAAATATTTTATACGACTATCAAACTCATCTTTATATTTATAAAGTAAGATAATCATAGTTCCGTATAAAAATACCCCGACTGTATTGGCTACAAAAGTGCTTAATAATTTTTCATTTCCAAGCGATGATCATATCAATCAAAGTAAAATTCCAATCTGAAAGACTCAAAATGAAAAGAAGTTTACATTTCCGGTTTTACGGGTTTTGATTTGGTTAATTAGTTGCGGGACACCTAGCGATGCAACCACTATGGCTGCAATTCAACTAAATGTATGAATTGATATTTCTAATGGATTCATAGTGCTATTATATAATAAAACACACTAATGTGTGTTTAAAATTTCTAATATTTTTTCTGTATCACTGTTACCTGAAATTTGTTGGTATGTATTAATTGCTACATCGTCTCCAAACAGCACCTGCAACACTTTATATGCAAGTTTTTCAGCAGCAAATGCAGATTTACCTGAAATAATATTCTTATCAATTACGATACTTTCATCATGATAATTAATACCTTTTCGAAATTCCCGACTTCATTGCGATGGGTATCCAGTGAAATCTTTCTTTTTAATTATTTGATGTTCTGCTAAAACATTAGGTGCATCACAAATAGCCGCCATATTTTTATCTTTATTAATTCATTCTTGTATTTTATCTAATGCATCCTTGTTTTCTCTAAGAGCTTGTGCTCCACGTCCACCTGGAATGAAAACAAAATCATATTCATCTAAATCTATGGTTTTGTCTATATTTTCAATTTTAGTAAAACCAAATTGTCCGCTTGCCTGAGTTAAAAACTTGTGATAAAAAGTTATTTTATCAAACATATTGGACTTTTTTCAAATTGATAACGGAGTCACAAGTTCAATATCATTAAAATTATCTTCAATAAAAACTAATAAATTCATTATTTTTTTCTCCTAATCATCTTGCGATATACTAAGTATAACATTCAAGCAAGCGGAATTAAAACA
Source organism: Mycoplasma sp. 4423 (assembly GCF_054353855.1). NCBI lineage: Bacteria > Bacillati > Mycoplasmatota > Mollicutes > Mycoplasmatales > Mycoplasmataceae > Mycoplasma > Mycoplasma sp. 4423. Next base: position 3,516 of record NZ_JBTHHJ010000018.1, on the reverse strand, counting down.
ACTAAGATAAAAATGATAATATACAAAATTAATCATGCTTTATTTTCAGATTTCTTGCGATTTTGAATTAATTCTTTTAATTTCGCTGTTGCATCATCGCTTCCAAGTTGCAAATCAATATCTTGAATGCGTTTTTTATCATATAAAAGTACTGCTATTAATAAACCTGTTAATCCTAGTTGCACAACCAAGTCAATAATTAACATAGTTTTTACACTTCCAAAAGCTTTATCCAAAGCTTCTTGGAAGTTTATAGCAAGATAAAAATTAGTATGAACTCCTGATGCTTGTGAAGGTGGTGTGCCTATTTCTAATGTTTTTGCTGACCATAAACCAAAAACAATTAAATTAAATAAGACAAAATAAGTTGTAAAAAAGAAATAAATTCACTTTATGCGTAAGGCTTTTAAGGATAAATTTTTAAATGTTTCAACAAACATGCTGCTTGAAGCTGCATCACCATTTGCATATGATTGTCGAAAACTATTTTCAGTCTTTTTTCAACCTGAAATCCTTATCAATCCTTTTATAGTTAAAAAAGCTGATAATAAAAATAAAAATGAAAATACTACATATAAAGCAATCCCGGAATAAGGATCATCTAAAGATTTCAAAACAACAACCAAAATAATTGCCAAGACAGATAAACCCCAAATAACACCTCAAAAAATTGCACTAATTCTACGAATAAAAATTTCTTTTTTTATGATTTTCTGAGTTGCTGGATTTAGCAAACCTTTTGGATCACGATATTTAACTTCTTCTTTAATTTCACTTTTCGAATCCATTTGAAGTTGTACAGTTTTAGCAACTAATTCATCGGAATTATTTTTAGGTTTAAACATAATTAACCTTTATTTTTAGAAAAATCATATGTTGCGATAAAGTTAGTTAGTGCATCTACTGTTTTTCTAACATCAAATTTATTGCTACTATTTGGATCAACTTTTTCATATGCACTTGATATAAATGCATTTAAATCTTTTTTGGCATCCGAATTTATTTTATCAATTATCTTTTGAGCAAATGCTAGTTGTGTCTGGGCTGCTTTATCTAAATTAGGTGAAACATATTGTTCATAAATATTTTTTAAATTCTCTTCGTTTGTTATATAGTTTGTAGCAATTTCTTTTTTCTTTTGATCATTTGCTATATTATATTCAACCTGTTTAGTCTTAACTGCTTTTATGATATCATCAGTTAACTTTTTATCAAAATTTTTGGTTAGAAAATCAAGTGAATTATTTTCTCTAACCTTATTCAAAAATGTTTTTCTAAGTCTTTCATCATTTATAATTGGAACTAATTTATTTGCAACTTCTTTAATTTTCTCTTGATCTTTTGATGTAATTTGATCAGGTGCTTTTTCTAAGATTTTTTGAATATCTCCTTGGCTGCTAAATTCTGATGCAAGGTCTAAGATATTAATAATTTTTGGAACTAAGCCACCGTAACTTTCACCTTTTCCACCGGTCATCAAATAAACTGAAAACTTGGATGCTTTAGATACTGATGAATTTTCAGGAGTAGATGAAGAAAGTACATTAGCAAATAATAAGGTTCCTGGTATCCCGACTATCATATTTCCTAATCCACCTGCTAAAAAACGAATTAAAAAATGTTTTTTGGTCTTTCTTGTTTAATTTTTTTGTATTTTTTACGCGAATAAAAAATATGAATAAAGAAGATAATAACAACTCCTAAGAACCTTACAACTCAATATGATATCAATGCAACAAGAGTAGCAAGCAGTGGAATAAATCTGCGAATATCTGAATCATCTATTTTTTTTGTAGCAACCGTTACACTAACTATAGAAGCAATTATCGATAAAATAATCGCAGTTATTTTAACAGGAATATATTTTCAGTTATATAAAAAACCAAAACCAAATGAAATAATAATTAGAGCAGCAACCATAACTGGGATTCATACACTACCATCGACTGATTTTAATGCATCTGATATTTTTCTTAAAAAATCAGGGATTTGTTCTTTTGCATTATTTTGTTCTTGAAAATGTAAAATTAAATTTGTTTGCAGCATCTTATCCTTTAAATATATATTGCTTTATTCTTCTTTTTGTGTGGTTGTTTCTTATCAATTCGATCAATAAATAGCATTCCATTAAGATGATCTAGTTCGTGTTGAAAAACAATTGCTAAATAACCTGATACTTCATATCTTAATTGCTTTCGCTCAAAATAACTATATGCTTCTACAACAACTTTGTTGCTCCGATGTACTAATCCATCTTGATTTGGAATACTTTCATCAACACTTAAGCAACCTTCACCTGATTCTATAGCAATTTTTTTATCACTTTTTACCAGTACCTTAGGATTAAACAACACATCCTTAAATATTGTTTTTTCTTCACCATCTTTTACATGTACATAAAAAACATTTTTTAATATCCCATATTGTACTGCTGCTACACCTACTCCAGGACGGAATTTAGTATCCGGACTTTGGCTATCATCAATATGATAAATCATTGATTCGGCAAGTTTAATATCCTCATCTGTTAATGGGATCGGAACATTATGTGATTTTTTACGCAAAATAGGATCTGGAAGTTGCACTATATTTATCTCAAATTGTTTTTTTTCTTTCATTTTTATATTATATAATTATTTATAATTATTTGAAAATATTTATATTGCTATGAAAGGGAATAATGGTAGCATTTTTAAGTATCTTAACAAATATAGTCTTTTTTATTTTAGGTTATCTAGTTGGTTCATTAAATACAACAATTATTATCGGTAAAAAATTCTATAAAGTCGATGTTCGCGATTATCACTCGGGTAATGCAGGTTCAACAAATGCAAAAAGGGTTTTGGGTAAAAAAGCAGCTCAAATTATTTTATGAATCGATGGATTAAAAACCTTAGCAATTGTTGCAATTGCATATGGGATAACCTATGCTATAAATCATGATATTACTTTTAGATTAGGTCATCAAAGTAATTTTGCAGATGTAAGTTATATAAAAGAAACTTTATACATCTTTCCTTCGTTTGCTGGTTTAGGAACAGTAATCGGGCATATTTGACCTATTTTCTTTGGTTTTCGTGGTGGAAAAGGGGTTGCTACTATTTTAGGATTAGCAACATCAATAAATATTATTTTACTTCCTATATTTGTAATATTATATTTTTTAGTAATTTATATATGAAAATATGTTTCATTAGGTAGTGTATTATCAGCAAGCATCACAGGTTTTTTTGCACTAATTCCTTGGATTTCAACTGGTATTTTAGGAACCTTAAATGCTACTAGTGATTCTTTATTCTTTATAGTTTATATTATTTATTTTGTTGCATTATTATTTGTTATATATGCTCATTATGATAACTTTTTAAGAATTCATAATAAAACTGAGCGCAAAGTTTCTTTTAAGAAACATAACAGTAAGTAAAAAAACTTTCTTAATCTATATGATAGAGAAGAAAGTTCCCAAAATGCAATCTAAAAAGCTACACTATAAAAATTAGACTATTGTGTAGCTTT
>NZ_JBTHHJ010000017.1:0-26622 GCF_054353855.1 Mycoplasma sp. 4423 | reverse complement strand
GCCTATGTTTAAGGCTTAAACGATTTTTTAATACATTAAAGTGGGAAATTCAGGTATGTGTTATTACATTACTGACTTAATTGCAGCTTTAATAATTCCTACTGATCTAGCAAATTTTTCTTTTTCTTTATCGTTTAATTTAATTTGCACAATTTGCTTAATTCCTTGACTTCCAACAACTGCTGGAACACCAATTACAACATCACTAGTTTCGTATTCTCCATTTAATAATACTCCTAGTGGTAATACAGCATTTGCATCTTCTTGGATGTATCTAAGAATTTGTGCTAAACAAGCACCTATTCCATAATAAGTTGCTCTTTTTCTTTCAATAATTTTATACGCTTTGGTATAAACAGGTTTTTCAAGTTCTTCGATGTAGTTTGAAGCATTAATTCCTGTTTTTGCTTCAAATTCTGAGAAAGGTAATCCGGCAATTTTAAATGTTGAGAAGTTTACAAGTGATGAATCCCCATGTTCTCCAAGCACAAATGCTTCAATATTGTTGGTTGAAACACCTGTTTTCTTTGAAAGTAATTGTTTCAGTCTTGAAGTATCAAGGATTGTTCCTGATCCAATAACTTTTTTAGGATCAAATCCTGTTTCTTTCATATATACATATGTCATTACATCAACTGGATTTGATGCAATAAGAGTAATTCCTTGGAATCCACTTTCCTTAATTTGTTTAGCGATATCTCTCATAATAAGAGCATTATCTTGAACCATTTGTAATCTAGTTTCACCTGGCACTTGTGGTCTTCCTGCTGTAATAACTACTACATCTGCATCTTTTGCATCAGTATAACTTGCTGCAAAAACTTCAAATTTACGAACTGATGGAACAATAACATCTTCTAAATCTAAAACATTTCCGTCTCTTGGTCCATCGAATTTGTCTATAATACCATATTTAGCAGCTAATCCTTGATTAATTGCTGAATATAAGAATGAAGCACCAACTGCTCCGGCACCAACTAAAATAACTTTTGTTGCTTTCATATAAAACTCCTTTAAAATGTATGCTATCCTATTATACTATTTTTATGGTATTAATAACTTATTTTTTTATTTTTATTTTGCTTTATTTTGTATGCAAGAGTTTGATAATAAAAAAACTAATACATTTAATGTATTAGTTTTATGTTATTATAATTCAACTACTTTTCCACCATTAGCTTTGACAGCTTCTTTTGCTGCTTGCGAAGCTTTATTAACAGTTACAGTTAAGTTTTTGCTTAATGTTCCTTTCGCTAAGAGTTTAATAGGTAGATTTCTTTTTACTAATCCTTTTTCAAATAATGATTCAATAGTAACTTCTGAGTTATTTTCATAATGTGTTTGCAGTTGATCAAGGTTAATGATTTGGTATTCAATATGGTTTACATTAGTAAATCCGCGTTTTCCTAAACGACGGAATCACGGAGTTTGTCCCCCTTCAAATCCTAATCTATGTCCTTTGCGCTTGTTTTGTCCTGATTGACCTTTACCAGCTTGTTTTCCTTTACCAGCAGCATGTCCACGACCTTTACGGTGCTTGCTTGGTCTTGAACCTTCTGTTGCTTTAAGAGTATGTAATTTAATTGACATTATCTTAAGTCCTTTACATCTTTATTTCTGATTTCAGCTATTTGTTCTGGTGTTCTAAGTTGTCTAAGTGCTTTAACGGTTGCTTTAACAGTGTTAGTCTTTGAACGAGAACCATATGTTTTAGTAACAATATCTGAATAACCTGCTAATTCTGCGACAGCACGCACTGTACCTGAAGCAATCAATCCTTTCCCTTTAGAGGCAGGTTTTAGCATAACCTTTGATGCTAAGAATTTAGCATAGACTTCATGTGGGATAGTAGGTGATTTTGAATCAAAAGGAACTGAAATAAGGTTGTTTTTCGCATCTTTAATTGCTTTTTTAATGGCATCTGGAACTTCATTAGCTTTTCCGTGTCCATAACCTACACTACCTTTTTTATTCCCTATTACCACAAAAGCAGAGAAACTAAATCTTCTTCCACCTTTAACAACTTTGGTAACACGAGCAATATCGATTACTTTTTCGCTGTATTCAGAAACTTCTTTATTGGGACGATTGTCACGGTTTGCTGGTTTTTTAAAACGGTTTTCTGTTTTTGACCCACGGTTTGGTCTGTCAGTTGCATTTGTATGAACTGGTTTTTGTTCTGATGAGTTTGATGGCTTGTGGTTAATATTTCTGCGAGGTCTAACTTCCTTAGTTCCGGTTGTTGGTCTGACAACCTTATAATCTTTTTTAGGTTCTTTATTTTCTTTTTGGTTTTCCATAACTAGAATTTAACTCCTTTTGCTCTAACTGCATCTGCAAATGCTTTGATTCTTCCATGATATAAATATCCACCACGATCAAAAACAACTTCTGAAAGATTAAGTTTTAAGATTTTTTCTCCCATTAAATCGCCTAATTTACTTGCAGCAGCAATATTTCCACCATATCCTGGTAAAGATAAAGTGGATGCTGATGCTAATGTAACTCTTTTTGAATCATCGATTAGTTGCGCATATAAGTTTTGGTGTGATTTAAAAACATTTAAACGTGGTTTGCTTGCACTACCAACAATGTAATGACGGGCACGATTATGCTTAAGTTTACGTGCTTGATTTCTTGATAATTTCGCCATATTTGCTGCTTACTATTTAGAAGCAGTTTTCCCTTCCTTACGTCTAATTTTTTCACCTTTATATGAAATCCCCTTACCTGAATATACACTTGGGGTTCTTACTGCACGAATTACTGATGCAAAACGCCCAACACTTTGCTTGTCAATACCTAAAACTGAAACTTCGGTTTGTTTAGGACTAACTACAACTTTAACATCTGCTGGAACTGTTAATGAAACAATATGACTGTATCCAGCTGATACATCTAGCTTATTTCCTGTTAAAACTGCTTTGTATCCAACACCCTTAATTTCAAGATCTTTTTGAAATCCTTTTGAAACTCCTAATAACATATTTGCAATATGTGCATTGGTGGTTCCGTGTAGTTGTTTAGTAATTTTTTCTTCGTTTGCACGAACGGTTGATACTTTATTCCCATCAACATGAATTGAAATAAGTGGACTGAATTTTCTTGATAAAGTTCCTAATGGACCACTGATAGTCACAACATCAGCATCCATTTTAAAGGTTACCCCTGCAGGAATAGTTAAAACACGATTTCCAACACGAGACATATCCTAAACCTTATCAAATGTAGGCAATAATTTCACCACCTACATTTTCCTTTCTTGCTTCTTTTCCAGTCATTAAACCTTTAGATGTAGAAATAATTACAGTACCATAACCTGAAATAATAGAAGGAATTTCATCTGATTTAACATACACACGTAAACCAGGTTTCGAAACCCTTTTAATCCCAACAATCGCTGATTGTCCTTTTTTATATTTTAATGTAACTACAATTTGCTTATCTATACCTTCACCTTCAACTGCATAAGAAGCAATGTATCCTTGTGATTCAAAAAGTTTTACAATTGCTTCTTTTTTCTTAGAAAAAGGAATTGAAACGGTTTTATGTCTACGCGCGTTGGCATTTTTAATACGAACCACTAAATCTGAAATAGGATCTGTTATAAACATAATTATCAACTCGCTTTCTTCATACCTGGAATTTTACCTTCATGTGCTAAGGTTCTAAAGCAGATACGACATACTTTATATTTTCTTAAAACCGCATGTGGACGTCCACATAATTCACAACGTGTATAAGCACGTGATGAGAATTTAGGATGACGTTTTGCTTTAACAATTAATGCTTTTCTCGCCATTATTTAGCTCCTTTTTTCTCGAATGGTACACCTAGTAATTCTAATAAACTACGTGCTTCTGCATCTGTGTTTGCTGTAGTTACGATTAGGACATCAAGTCCTTTAATGCGACGAATTTTATCAAATTCAATTTCTGGGAAAATAATTTCCTCTTTAATCCCTAAAGCAAAGTTTCCTCTTCCATCAAATGCTCTAGGATTTGCTCCACGGAAATCGCGAATCCGTGGCATCGCAACATGAATTAATTTTTCTAAAAAGTCTCACATACGCCCTCTGCGTAAAGTAACTTTACCTCCCATAGGCATCCCTTCACGAAGCTTTCATGAAGCATTTGACTTTTTAGCTTTGGTTTGAAATGGTTTTTGTCCTGAAATAATGGTTAATTCGTTTAAAACTTCTTCGATTGCTTTTGAGTTTGAAACCTCTTTACCTGCAGTCATATTCAATACGATTTTTTCTATTCTTGGAACTTGCATTATTGATGAGTATTGGTATTTTTCTTTTAAAGCAGGAACTGCTTTTTTAACATAAACATCTTTTAGCATAATTAATTAATATCCTTATTGGTTTTTTTAACAAATCTTACTTTTTTACCATCTTTATTAATTCTATATCCAAGTTTTGAAGCAATGTTTGGTTGTGATTTTGTGGCTTTTTTTGCTAAATAAGCAACATTTGATACATGAATTGGAGCAGCCATCTCTTTAATTGAACCGTCTTGATTTTTTTGGCTAGGTTTGTTGTGTTTAGTTACAATATTAACATCTTTGATGATAACACGGTTTTGTGAATGTAATACTTTTTCAATAGTTCCAGTTTTACCTTTTTCGCTTCCAGAAATAACTATAACTGGATCATTTCTTTTGAACTTAATTTTTGACATAAATTAACTCCTTATAAAACTTCCGGTGCTAATGAAACTATTTTTGGAAACTTGTCACGTAATTCACGAGCAACTGGTCCAAATACCCGTGTTCCTCTTGGTGTTAAATCTTCTTTTAAAAGTACTACAGCATTATCATCAAAACGAATATATGAACCATTATTACGGTGTATTCCATATCTTGAACGAACTACAACCGCTTTCACAACTTGACCTTCTTTTACCATTCCAGTAGGAATAGCTTTTTTTACAGAACACACGATTATATCACCGATATTAGCAACTTTTTTCTTTGCCCCACCTAAAATACGAATTACACCGATTTCTTTTGCACCTGAGTTATCGGCAACATTTGCTTTTGATAATTCAATTAGCATTATTTATTTCCTTCTAAGGCTTTCTCTTTAATTGAAACCAATCTGAAGTGTTTAGTTTTAGAAAGCGGTCTAGTTTCCATAATAACTACCACATCATTTAATGCTGCTTGATGATTTTCATCATGTACTGCAAATCTTTTAGTAGATTTAAAACGTTTTGCATAAAGTGGGTGCTTTTTAAAAGTATCAACAGCAACAATAATGGTTTTAGCAGCTTTCCCCGCCGAAACAACTGTTCCTGTTAATGTTTTTCTAGTATTTCGTTCCATATTATTTTGTATCCTTTTTTTGGTTTAATGCTGTGAGTGCTTTTGCAATATCAGTTCTTAAAACTTTAATTTTGTGTGTTTCTTTCAAATCACCAGTAACATTACGGTATCTAAGAGTGAATAATTCTGCTTTTAATTTAAGCACTAATTCTTGTAATTCTTGCTTTGACTTCTTTTGTAAATCTTTAAAAAGCATTATTGTACTCCTTCTTTTTTAACAATTTTTCATTTAACTGGTAATTTATGTCCAGCTAAACGAAGGGCATCGCGAGCCACTTCTTCAGAAACTCCACTTACCTCAAACATCATTGTATTAATTTTAACTGCTGTATATCATAGTTCAGGAGCTCCTTTTCCTGAACCCATACGAACCCCAATTGGTTTAGAAGTTTTTGAAAAGTGAGGGAAAATACGAATAATAACTTGTCCTTCACGACCCATTCTACGAGTAGCAGCAATACGAGCTGACTCAATTTGACGTGCAGTTACTCATGCAGATGTAACTGCTTGTAAACCATATTCTCCAAAATTAACTGTGTTTCCTTTGGTTGCTTTACGTTTGTCATGTTGAACCACAAATGGTTTACGATATTTAGTTCTTTTTGGTTGAAGCATGTTTATCATCTCCTTCCAAAATTTCACCGAGTGAAATTCAAACCTTAACCCCAATTGCTCCATAAGTAGTGCGAGCAGTTGCTGTTGCATAGTCAACATTTTGTCTTAAAGTATGAAGACGCATTTCTCCATCAGAATAACCTTCTGTACGAGCCATATCAACACCATTTAAACGTCCTGATACCATTGTCTTAACACCTTTGGCTCCAGATTTTAAAGCAGCACGCATTGCTATTTTTTGTGCTTGACGGAAACTGTCACGATTTTCAAGCTTAGTAGCAATCATTTCTGCTAATAATCTTGCATTTAAATCTGGTTTTTTAAGTTCAACAACTTGAATTCTAAGGTTCAAGTGTTTGTTTTTTACGAATTTTTGAACCTTTAATGTAAGTTCTTGGATGTTTTTACCTTCTTGACCTAAAACTGCTGCTGTTTTTGCAGTGTGCAAGAATACAGTAACTTTATTATCTTTATTTCTTTTAATTTGAACTCTACCAATTTGATATTGACGCACTAATTTATCGAAAAACTTATAGATTTTAGCATCCTCAACTAAATAATCACCATAATTTGCTTTTTCAGCAAATCATACTGTATTGTGTGCCTTAGTAATTCCATAACGGAACCCATTTGGATTAACTTTTTGTCCCATTAGTTTCTCTCCTCTAAAACAATTTTAAGGTTTGATGTGCGTTTAAAAATTGAATAAGCACGACCTTGGCTTCTTGGTTGAAATCTTTTAAGAGTTGGTCCTTCATTAACATAAACTTCTTTAACAAATAATTTTGATGCATTCATTCCGTGGTTGTTAGTTGCATTTGCAATTGCTGAGTTAAGTAGCTTCATAAAAATTGGTGCTGATTTTTTTGATGTGTTTCTTAAAAGCCCTAAAGCAATTGAAACATCTTTTCCTCTAAATAAATTAGCCACTAATTTTGCTTTTGAACTACTTACTCTTTGAAGTTTAACACTTGCTATAGCTTGTTGTGCCATTATTTCTTCTTACCTTTATCTGTGCCGTGACCTGAAAAAGTACGAGTTGGAGAGAATTCTCCAAGTTTATGTCCTACCATATCATCGGTTACATATACTTCGATAAATGATTTTCCGTTATGAACTGCAAATGTTAATCCAACGAAACTAGGGAAAATTGTTGATCTTCTTGATCATGTCTTGATTGGTTTTTTAGGTGCTTTTCCTTCAACGATTGCATCAACTTTTTTAAGTAAGTGATCGTCTGCAAAAGGTCCTTTTTTCAAACTACGTGACATTATTTAGCATCCTTTCTTCTTCTTAAAATAAGTTTATTTGAAGATTTCTTTGTTTTTCTGGTTTTCACACCAAGTGCTTTTTTACCTCAAGGAGTAAGTGGAGCTTTACGACCAACTGGTTGTTTTCCTTCCCCTCCCCCATGTGGGTGGTCTACTGGGTTCATTACTGAACCACGTACGGTAGGTCTAATTCCTTTATGTCTATTGATTCCAGCTTTACCAACATTAACAAGTAAGTGTTCTTCGTTACCTACTACACCAACGGTAGCACGACAACGAGCTAAAATACGACGTGTTTCACCTGATTTAAGTTTTAACACTACATATTTTCCATCATCATCCTTACCAAGAATTTGTGCAGAAGTACCTGCACTACGAGCAATAATACCTCCACCACCTGGTTGCATTTCAATGTTATGCACGAATGTACCCTCTGGGATAAATGCTAATGGTAGTGCATTCCCTACTACAATATCAACATTTTCTCCTGAGAGAACTTTTTGACCTAAAATAATCCCTTTAGGTGCTAAAATATATCTTTTTTCTCCATCTGCATATGCTAACAAACAAATATTTGCTGATCTGTTTGGATCATATTCAATTGTTTTAACGACAGCAGGGATATTATCTTTGTTACGTTTAAAATCAATGATTCTGTAGAATCTTTTGACACGTCCTCCACGATGTCTAACAGTGATCTTTCCTTGATTGTTACGACCAGCATGGTTTTTTAAATTTACCAACAATGATTTTTCTGGTTCGTGACCTGAAAGATTTGTTTTAAAATCTAATGAAGACATATTTCTACGACCATTGGTAGTTGGCTTATAATGTTTTAATGCCATTTATTTTGTCTCCTTGCTTAAAAATAGTTGCGGATCTTTCTTTTAAGCAGTAATTTCCGCTCTGTAAACTTAATAAATTAATGAATATCTTTTTCATTCATTAATTATAAGAAGATTATTCACCACCGATTTTACGTTTTGTGGTAGTTTTCTTAGCAACTGAAGCAGTTTTAGTTGCTACTGTTTTTTTTAGCAGCTAATTTTTGTGCTACTTTTGCTTCAACATCGGCTGATTTTTTAGCCTTTGCTGCTTTTTCTTCTACTTTTTGTTGTGAATTATCATCTGCTTTTAATTCACTTTCGTTAGGCAAGTAGTTCATGGTTTGTCCATCTTTTAAAGTAACCATTGCTTTCTTATAACGATTAGTGAAACCATGATAACGTCCTACATTCTTTGCTTTTTTATTAACTTTTATTGTATTTACACTTTCAACTTCTACTTGAAAAATTGTTTCAATCGCTTCTTTTATTTGGTATTTATTTGCAGCATAATCAACCTTAAAAACATATATATTGTTTTTTGTTCTTAAAATATCTGTTTTTTCTGAAAGAATAGGTGCTTTAATAACTTTAGTTAATTCCATTATTTAACTCTACTTTCTAGCAATTTAAGACTTTCATTTGAAACGATTAATACATCTGCTCCAATTAATTGTTCAACTGATAAAGAGTTTGCTTTTGATGTTGAAACATTTTGCAAGTTCGCAGCAGATTTATATACAATAGGACTTTCAGTAACGATTAATATACGTTTTAAGTGATCTACTTCTAATTCCTTTAATTTTGCAACTAATGCTTTAGTTTTGATTGCATCTAATGATAAATCGTTAATAATAACTGCTTTATCATTTGCTAATAAGGTTAGTGCAGAAACAAATGCTGCAAATTTAACTTTCTTATTAACTTTAAGTGAATAGTTTTTGTTTGCTTGTGGTCCAAATGCTCTACCACCACCTACTCAAATTGGTGATCTGGTTGAACTATGACGAGCTCTTCCTGTCCCTTTTTGTCTTCATGGTTTTTTACCACTTCCGCTTACTTGAGCACGGTTTTTAACTTGGTGTGTGCCCTGTCTTCTTGATGCTCTTTCGGATAAAATGGTATCAAAAACTGCTTGGGTGTAAATTTTTTCAGAACCAAAAAGTGATTTTGGTAATTGTGCATAAAAGTCTTTTTTAACAACAGTTTCTTTTACAACAGAAATCTTTGCTGACTTAGGAGCAGATTTGGAAGTTGTTTTTGTTTGCTTTGATGTTTCATTGGTAGATTTAACTTCTTTGTTTATATTTGTTTTTTTAGCATCTGAATTTGTTTTCTTTGAAGTTGATTTAGAAGCAGGCTTATTTGCTACTTTTTCAGCTGGAGTTTTTTTAGTTACAGGTTTTGTGTTTTCAGTTTTTTTGCTTTTAGTTTCAGCCATAACTATTTTTCTCCTTCCTTAGCCTCTGCTTCATCAATCAATGCCTTAAGTTGCACAGATGTCATACCCACAGAAACCTCAATATTATATTTTTTAGCATGTTCGATTAATTCATTCATTAATTGCACTTCTGCTACATTAACTAATTTAACTTCTTTATGATCTGGTAATCCTTTTACTGCTTTACGAATCATAACAAATGATTTTTTAGGGCCTGGAATTGAACCTTTTACTAATAAAATATTATTATCAGTATCAACTTTAATAACTTCTAAGTTTTGCACTGTTGTTTTTGCATGTCCTAAATGACCCGGCATTGTCATGCCTTTAAAAACTCTGTTACCTGAAATATCTCCAAGTGAACCTGTTTGTCTTACTGGTTGTGAACCACCACCACCACCGTGAGATTTAGGCCCAATAGCTTGGTTGTGACGTTTAATAGTTCCTGCAAAACCTTTACCTTTTGAGATACCGGTTACATCTACTAATTCACCTGATTTAAAAATGTCAACTGTGATTGTTTGTCCAAGTTCATAACCTGACATATTACGAACTTCTTTTACGAAGCGCTTAGGTGTTGTGTTTGCATTTTTAAAGTGTCCTGTAAGTGGTTTGTTGCTACGACTTGACTTTTTATCAAAAACTGCTAATTGAGTCGCTACATAACCGTCTTTTTCTACAGTAAGCACCTTAGACACAACATTTGGTTGAACTTCCACTACTGTAACTGGTACACTAGCACCTGTTTCAGTAAAGATTTGAGTCATACCAACTTTACGTCCTAAGATTCCTTTCATTTGATCTCCTTAATTAAATTATTTTTGAACTTTTACTTGTAAAAGCACACCAGCAGGTAAATCTAAACGATTAATTTTATCGGTTAGTTGTGCTGAAGGGTTCTTGATTACAACTAATCTTTGGTGTGTTCTACTTTCAAATTGTTCACGACTAGTTTTGTTGATGTGAACAGATCTTAAAATAGTAACTTCATCTCTTTTAGTTGGAAGCGGAATTGGACCACTAACATCAGCTTTTTCTTCTTTAGCTAACAAAAATAATTTCTTTGCTGCTAAATCAACTAATGCATAGTCAAACCCTTTAACTTTGATGTTTAATTTACTCATTAAATGTTGTCTCCTTGTTCGATTTTTGAACATAACTCCCTATAAAAACCTCAACCGTCCTCAACAACAATGACGATTAAGCAACCTTATAGATCAATGTTATAGTTGCTTTTCAATTATAAAGCAAAAATAAAAATACAGAAATCAAAAATCCTGTATTTTTTCTAACAACGGATGTTGGTGTATCAACTATGAAATTCTGTTTTCTATTCACTCTGAAAGCACTTCTTCGGGGACATATTCAAATGCTTTTTCAACTATTTCAGTACCGTTTAGTAAAATCATTGTAGGAACCTTTAGCACTTTTCATTCGGTATCTGGGTTTCTAAATAATTTTGCTTCTTCAGCATCCACATGAATAAATTGTACCTTAGTTTTTTCATATTTTTTTGCGATGCGATCTAAGGTAGGTTTCATCATTTTACAGTCTCCACATCAACCTGTTGTGAAAATCAAGAATGTTAAATCATCTTTTTGCTTGCTTTCAATAAGTTTTTTAGCATCATCTCATAATAATTTGTCAAACATAATAACTCCTTTAATTAAAATCTAATTTATCTAGTTCATCTAAGAAATCTTCATTTTGTTGTTGTTGAATTATTGAAGTTTCAACAGCATTTTTAAGCAGTTGATTCACTATTTGCTCATCAACTCTTGATAGTATACTCTTTTCTAGTAATTTAAAAGATGTTTTTTTGTAATCTATATCATAAAATTTTGCTGCTTTAAATAAAAAATCAAGATATTTTTCAAAATGAGTAGTTGATAAATAAAAACTTTTATGCGAATTTATAAATTTCTTATATTGCTGAATATTTCACTTATTTTTCTTGATAATTAACTTGATATCAAGGATATATAAACACAAAAAAACGACTATACCTATTAATAATAAAATTAATAATAAACTTGATAATGTAGGTAAATAAAACAAATTAATAAGTGTATCAAAAACAACCCCAACATTATTATAAATTGAAATATCTTCAATAGTTACTTTTTGTTTCGATGTCATAAATTTTGCATATCAACCGTTTTTAAAAATATGTGCAGGAAGCTTTGTGTTAAATTCTACATCATGATTGTATATATAATGCAGGATTAAATGAGTTAAGATAACAAAAAACAAAAAGAGAAATAGTAAAATTTTCAACATTCAATTTTTAAATGCAACAAAATCTATTTTATTCACACGAGATGTTCAACTGATAGCTTTCTTTTTAGTAAATAAAGTAAAAATTCATACTAATATCGCTAAAAATCCAAACAATAATGCAAAAAAGATGCTATTTCCAAATAAAAGCCCATATGTATATAAATATGTTCATTGCAGCCAATTAGGTAAAATTTTTGATACATATAAAGCACAAAAAAGCAGACTTATAAGGTAAAAACTCAAAATTAAAATTAACTTTCAAATTTTGAGTTTTTTTTCTAAAGTAATATGGTTGCTAGGTAAAAATTCAATGAATTTTAAACCTAGCGAATTAAATAATTTACTTTTTTTCATATTATATAGTTGTTAGTGAAAAAGCGATCATTGGATCTTTATCAGTTATTTTAAAGATTCTTTTTCTTACTGTTTTTCTGACTTTTTCATTGAATTCACGCATTGTAGTAAAAGTTTTGGTATTAATAATTTCAATAATTGTATCTTTAATCAAATCATTTATTCTTGGTTGCTCTTGCACATCGATAACACCTACATAATTGATATGTAATTGTCCAATAATTTTCTTGGTTTTTGCTGAATAAAGCGAATTAATAATAATTACACCTTCGCGACCTAAAACTTCACGTTCTGCTAAAACTTCTGATGAAATATCCCCGACACCAAAACCATCTATAATGGTATCTCCAACATCTTTAATTTTACCATTATGTGAAATTAATTTTCCATATGCAAAATGTGCAACTTTTCCGTTTAATAAAACAATCGGATTAACTTCTTTTGCTAAATTTTTATCTTCTTTTATGTATGTAACTAAATCTACTAAATAACGATACAACCCTTGAGCAGGTAGTAAAACAGTGGGTTTAAGATTCTTAACCAAATTAAATACATCTTCTTTACTCGGACGACAATAAAAATATTCTTTTTCAGAAATATCAACTAAATTTGATGTCCTTTTTGCAATTTCATCTAATGTTACAGCTGCAAGCGATTCAAGACCGTTAACTGGAGGAGCAATCATAATTACACTATCATTTGAATCTATTTTTAAATATACATCTTCGTTATTAAGAATTCTTATAAAACGGGTATATAAACGTTCAATAGCACCAGTTACAAGCACAACAGCATTTGGATGCTTACTAATTTGTTTGTAATCAATTATTTCGGGGAACTTAAAATCTGGACTTATTTTTGCTTGAATTTGCTTCATTAAAAATAACAAATCTGCGTATGCTTTTCCATAAGGTATTACTGGACGATTATATTTATTAGCAAGTTCTATAATCTGCTGCATCGATACCATATCTTCACTATAACCACCTACTATTATTTTAGTATTTGGTTTTGCAAATCTAAATGTTTTTTCTACACTATCAGGTAGATATAATTTTTCAATTGCTCTACCACCACCCTTATCTTTACCTGCATCAGTAACCAATGCATTAATTTTACGTTTATTAAAAAGTTTTGGTAAATGTAAAAATCAAGTTCTACCAAAAATTCCTAAATCACCTTCAATATAATTAAACATAAACACATAATCACCATTTGGTGTAATAAAATCAAAACCTAAGTTACCTGGAGCGCTTCCTGGTAGTCCGATAGGTTGCACAAGTATGTTTCCAATTTTCTTACGGTCTGATAGAGCAATTAATTTATACGAATCATTTTTAATATTGTATTTATTAAGGCGTTCTTGGATGATTTGTTTATTTATAAAAGATGTATAAATTTTTAATCCTGGTATTTTCATTAAAAGTCACGGAAGTGCAGAAAAACTTTCATTACGAATATCTGTAATAAAAATACCTTGAATTTTTTTGCGATGTTTTTCTAAAAAAGTAAAATCAGGAATTAGTGTATCAACACCATTATTAGAGTTAATTGGTATTTTTACACCTGCATTTACAACATATAAATCATCGTTGTAGTCTAAAACATAACAATTTTTACCGTTTTCATCTTGCCCACCTAAAGCAAAAATATTTACTTTTTCCATTTGTCTCCTATGCTTATTCAATATAAATTCTTAATTTTAAAATAGTATATCTATTATAACAAAACAAAGTTAATTTTTATTTTTTTAATGATATTACAATAAAAAAGGCATAACTTATTATGCCAATCTTATTTAGTATTTTTCAATAAATCAATAAAACTTTTAAGTTCTAATGAAGCACCACCAACTAAAAATCCATTGATATCAGGTTGTTTAGATAATTCTGCTATATTACTTGGTGTAACACTTCCACCATATTGCACTACCACATCTTTTGATGTGATTTCGTGGATATATTTACAAATATCTTGTGCTATTTCAGGTGTTGCAACCTTTCCGGTACCGATAGCTCAAATTGGTTCATATGCGATAACTACTTTTTTCAAATCTAAATCTTTTAAAGAAACTTCAAGTTGCTTTTTAATAACTTCTTTGGTTTGTCCTGCCTGATATTGCTCAAATGTTTCACCAACACATATAATTGGTTTTAAATGGTATGAAATAACTTGTTTTGCTTTTACATTTACTAACTCGTCTGTTTCAAAATGATATTTACGTCTTTCTGAATGTCCTAAAATAACATACGATACATCTAAATCGATAAGCATACTCGCAGATGTATCACCTGTATAAGCACCTGATTCATATGGTGAACAATCCTGTGCTGCTAAGCGAAATTTTTCAACTGTATTAACAACAAATGAACATAAATTAGCAGCAGGTACAGCGATACCAAATTCAATGTTTTTTGGTAATAATTCATTGTTAGAAAAATATCAATCACCAAATTTCTCAAAAAATTCCTTGGATTCTGAATAAGTTTTATTCATTTTTCAATTACCAATAATAAGTTTTCTCTTCATTTAACTCCTTTAAAGTATTTTACAGTATTTTTAAATTATTTTTATAAATAAGTTTATTTTATGTTCTGTTCTAGTTCATTAATGTATTTTAATTATAAATAAAATATGAATAAAAATCGTGGAATGTTTTTAGAATCAGTTTTGAATAAAACGATAGATTATTATTGAAGACATAAAATTGCTTATATTGAAAAGAAAGGATTGGATGTTACATTAAAAACAATAACTAAGGAAGGTAAGAAATTAGTAGTAAGAGATTCAAATATTTACAAAAAAAGTACTGTTGATTACATCGGCTGCTATAAAGGTATTTTTGTGTGTTTTGAAGCAAAAAGTTGTAACGAAGATCGCTTTGATTTAGCAAACCTTAAAGAACATCAAATAGATTATTTAAATAATATCAATTCAAATGGAGGGATAGCTTTTGTTGTTATATTTTTTTCACATGTAAATCGTTTTTTTAAAATTTACACAAGGTATTTATGTAAATTATTTAAAGAGGGTATACATTCAATTAAATTAGATGATGTAATAAAAAATTCCAAAGAACTTTCTTTAGAATTTCCATGTATTTTAAATATACTGGATGACTAAGCTTTTAAATCGACTAAATCTCTTAAATATTTAGAAGGTTTATATTTAATCACACGTTTTTGTGGAACAACTTGCTCTTCTTTTGTAAATCTGTTTACTATTGTACGTTGTTTTTTAACCACTGTAGAGAAAATACCTAAGTGTGATAATCTAACTGTGTCTTCTGCAATTAATTGTTCTTTAAGGACAAAAACCATTGCATCAAGTACTTTTTCAACATCTTTTGGTGATGTCTCTAATCTATCAGCAACTTCCAATAAGAAATCTTTTTTTGTCATTTATTCTCCTTGTTAAATAAAATATAGGTATATTATAATACTTTTTCAAAAAAATGCCTATATTTTAGGGATAAAAGTTTTTTAACTGCCTGAAAAAGGAATTGCAAACAAAAAAAATGAAATAGCTATATTTATAACAATAATTAAAAATAATGAAAACTTTTTCTTAGCAAGATAATATGAAAACAAAATTCCTATCGGGACATATATTTTTAATAATATATTTCGATATCCAACAAAAAACACTTCTTTTTTTTCTATCGCATATTTAGCCAGCGATTTATTAAATGACACTTCAGGGACAAAGATAGCTAAAAATAACTGTAATGCGAGAGATAAAATAATTCCAGCAACAATTGGACGCATAATAATTAACATATTTTTTACAAATGTATTAGTTTTGAACTTATTAATATATTTCATTGCTAACACCATAATAATAATTGCAGGTAAGCAAAAAATAAGGTATGTTAAAAACATTGCTAAATAACCCCATCATTGTCCGTTTGCTATTATATAACCTGTAAAAAAAGCGAATTTTGTTGAAACTACGCCAGGGGTAGAATTTGCAACAGTGAATATTGTATTAATATGGTCATCATTAATATTTGCACCAAAGTTTTGTGCCAAAAACATTCATAATCAACGAAAGATTGGCATAAAAACTTGTCCTCCACCAAATACTGATAAGGAAATTAAAATCAAAAAAGGTAGAGCAACTAAAAAAGCCAAAATCATTATTTTCTTCCTAATTTAATTTGTTTTTTCTTTTTTCATAAAATCAAAAAAATTATTGAATATATTAATAAAACTAAAAAAATTGCTACTACCGGAATGTTATATGGTGCCGGAACAAAAAAACTATATGAAAATGCAAAGATAAAAATAGTAAGTCATAAAGGCATAAAAATTGCTTTATTTGCTTGTTTAATAAATCTAATTGCAAATTCCAACAAAAATGCAATAATCGCCACTAAAACACCTACTGATAGGATTCTTACATACTGAATTGGTATTTTATTAACTAAAATTAAAAAAGCAAAAGCAAGTAAAACATGGGGTAAAATTGCTATAAGTGTAATTAATGTTCCTTTTCATTTACCTAATAAATGAATTGATATATATGAAAGTGTTTGAATAACAGAAGCGCCTGGCAATAAATTGGTAACAATGACAATGTTTTCAAACTCTTCAAGTGTAATTCAGTTTCTTTTTTCAACTGCCTCTCTTTTAATAATAGGCATTAAGGCATTGCCTCCACCAAAACCTATAAAAGTAACTTTCAAAATAAATAAAATTAATTGTGTAATATTAACTTTTCTCATAATTATTTAAGTAAAAAAGCATACTATGTGTATGCAATTTACTTTTTCTTTAAATTATCTGAGAATTTTTCAAATTCAGAAGCTAAATCTTTAAAAGTTGCAGTTTCACCTGGTTTTAATGTTGAGCAATTTCCTTTACATTCTGGTTTTTTACATTTTGGACATGTTGATTCAGGTCTTTTAAGTTTGCATAATCCTTTGCAATCTGTTTTACCACAATGTGGACAGGTTTGTGATTTTTGTAATTTACATTCTCCCTTACACTCTTTTTTTTCACAGTGTTTGCAAACTTCTTCTTTTTTCATTTTACATTCACCACGACAACCTAATTTACCACATAATGGACAAACATGTGCTTTTTGAAGTTCGCATTCACCTTTGCAACCTACCTTACCACAATTTGGACAAGCAATAGATTTTTCAGTAGTTTGTTTGTTTAAATGACATTTGACATCCTTGCAAGTAACAGCATTATGAGAATGTGTTTTATTTACCTTACATTCTCCTTTACATCCTATTCTTCCACATGAACACTTTTCCATAATTATTCTCCTTTATTAAAGTTCGTTATATTGAGATTTAATTTGCAATATTTAATGCTCTATAATTTTACTATATTTAGATAATAAAATAATTAAAAAGCGAAAAAATGCCGTTATTTTATTAATAAAACAGGTTTTTAGTTTTTTGATAAATCCGAATTTTGATTTTCAAGCATTTCCTGCTGTTTTATTTCTTCAATTCTTCTGACAACAGAATAATATAAATCAACTAACTCTTGTTCTTGTTCTTCCAATGTTTTATAAGGATCTAAACTAAAATTATTTTTAACTTGTAAAAATACTGGGTCTGAAAGCATTTCTTTGGTAATAAGGGATTTTTTGCCAACATGATTTGAGAAAATACTTAACATAACATTGTATGCTATATCATCTAGTAATGCTTCAAAAAGTTTAGTTCCTTCATCGGTGTAAATTTGATAAGGATTTTTTTGCGAGTATTGAACCAAATGCACATTTGAACGCAATTTATCCATACGGTTGATATGAGTTTGTCATTTATTATCTAAAACCCTTAGGATTGTAGCACGTTTTAAATCAACTAATTCTTCGTGTGATGTTTTTTCGGTTGCATTCTTAAGTCATTCTTGATATACACTTAAAATAATATTAGAAACATAATCTGGTAAATCACTTTCATGAATCGCACTGATTTCTTGTAAATTAAATTCAAACTTAACTAACTGACCGATATTAGCATTTAAAAAACTTACTAAACCTTCATAATTATAAATTTTATTATGAAGTTGATATTCACCACTTTTCACTATTGCACGAGCTGATGAAGCAATCATTCTACGAACAATAAAATCAATATTAGGTGAACCCAAAATTAAATCACGCTGTGAGTAAATCAAATCTCTTTGCTGACGAATAACATCATCATAATGCAACACTGATTTACGCGAATCATAATTCAATCCTTCGATTTTCTTTTGGGCATGATTAAATGCGTATTTAGTATTTTTATCAGTTATTTCGCTTCCATCTTCGCTTTTGAAAGCATCTTTAAAAACATCAAAGGTTGAAAAACGACGCATTAGTTGATCATGCATAGAAATAAAGAATTTACTTGTTCCGATATCACCTTGTCTACCAGAACGACCACGCAACTGATTATCAATTCTTCGCGATTCAGCTTTTTCGGTTCCTAAAACATACAATCCACCTAATTTTAATGCCTCAGGTGATGGTTTGATATCGGTTCCACGACCAGCCATATTAGTAGCAATTGTAACTGATTTAACACTACCTGCCTTTGAAATAATTTCAGCTTCTTGAGCATTTTGTTTTGCATTCAAAACTGTATGTGGAATCCCTTTATGAAGTAGCATTCGGTGCAATAATTCAGATTCTTCAATCTGTGCAGTTCCTACCAATACTGGTTGTCCTTTATGATAAAGTTCTGCTATTTTTTCAACAACTGCATTTCATTTATCTTCATAACTTCCATAAATTGAATCAGGTTCATCAATTCTGGCGATAGGTTTATTTGTGGGTACCACATTCACTCGCATATTATAAATATCAATAAATTCTTGTTCTTCAGTTTTTCCTGTTCCTGTCATTCCACATAGTTTTTTAAACATTCTAAAGAAGTTTTGGTATGTTATTGTCGCTAAAGTCTTGGTTTCCGCTTCAATTTCAACCATTTCTTTTGCCTGTATTGCCTGTTGCAATCCTTCGGAATAACTACGACCATCCATTATCCGGCCAGTAAAACTATCAACTAGTTCGATTTTCCCTTCACGTACTATATATTCAACATCAACACGCATAATTTTATGGGCACGCAAAGCATTCTGAATCAAATGTATATGTTCAGAATTTTCGATGTTATAAATATTTTTAGTTTTATAAAAACGATTTGCTTTAGCAATTCCTTGGTGAGTTAAAGCAACAGCCTTTGATTCGTCGTCTATGATATAATCATCAGGGCCTAGGGTACGAACAAATTGGTCTGCAGAAAAATAAGTTGCTACATCTTCTTGTTCACCCCCTGAAATAATTAAAGGTGTTTTTGCCTCATCGATTAAAATTGAATCAACCTCATCAATTAAGCAAAACTGAAGCCCTCGCTGAACTTTTTCAGCAACATTTTGCACCATATTATCACGTAAATAATCAAAACCTAATTCTGAATGCACTGAATAAGTTATATCGCACGCATAAGCGGCTCGTTTGTGATCGGGATCTAATTGTGCTTTATTTATTCCTACGGTTAAACCTAAAAAGTTAAAAACTTGTCCCATTTCTTCAGCATCACGCACTGTTAAATATTCATTAACTGTTGAAACAATAGCGCCTTTACCCAATAAGGCATTTAAATATACAGGTGCAATTGAAGTTATCGTTTTTCCTTCACCTGTTTTCATCTCAGCAACAGAACCTAAATCTAATAAAAGTCCACCTAAAATCTGAACATCAAAAGGACGCTTACCTAAAACCCTTTTGGTAGCCTCCCGCGAAACCGCAAAAACATCATTACGAATTTCTTCTAATGTATGTCCTTCTGCAAGAAATTTCTTGAAAATTTCTGTTTGTTTTTTTAGTTCTTCATCACTAAGTTGTAAAACATATTTTTCAAGTTTATTTATCTGTTTTAAAGCACTTTCTGCAATTCGCATTTCAGTTGTTTTAAAATCTAACATCTTTGATAAATTCATATTATTTAATTATACTTAATTTGTTATTTTTTAATATATTTTATTTGTAAGTCTTATATATGCTGCTTGTGCTATCATAGCTGCATTATCTGTTGCATATTTTAATTTTGGTATGA
The DNA here is from genome assembly GCF_054353855.1 of Mycoplasma sp. 4423. NCBI lineage: Bacteria > Bacillati > Mycoplasmatota > Mollicutes > Mycoplasmatales > Mycoplasmataceae > Mycoplasma > Mycoplasma sp. 4423. Next base: position 6,438 of record NZ_JBTHHJ010000017.1, on the reverse strand, counting down.
TAGTATTAGGGTGTAATTTAACAAATTCTTTGCGCAGTTCTGAATTCGCCGAAACTCCACCACCTAAAATTAATGTTTTAACTTTATATTGGTTCAATACAGCAGTTGTTTTTTCACACAAATATTCTATCGCTGTTTTTTGAAAACTTGCAACAACTTGGTTTATATCAATATCAATATTTTTCATTTTTTGATTATTTATATAATTCAAAACCTGTGTTTTTAAACCACTGAAGGAAAAGTCATATGGATTTTTAGTATGTGGTTTGCTAAATTTTATATATTCACCTTGATAAGTTTGTGAAATCTTATCAATTAAAACACCACCAGGAAAACCTAACCCAGATTTAACGGCAACTTTATCAAAACATTCTCCAACTGCATCATCCAATGTTTCTCCAATAATATCAAAATCAAAAACATCATGAGCAAGAATAAGTTGTGTGTGACCTCCCGAAACAAGTAAACATAAAGCAGGGAATTCAACATCTTGATCAATTGTTGCTGAAAACAAATGTCCGTGCAAATGATTAATTGGTATAGGCAATTTATTAATAGAAAGTGCTATGGCATAGGCGAATAAAAAACCAATTTGTAAGGTTCCTATTAATCCGGGTTCCTTTGTATAGGCAACGTAATCTATTGTCTCAATAGGATATTTATTAAAAATTATTTTTTGTAAAACAGCAATGTTCTTAACATGTTCTCTGGAAGCTAACTCTGGGATTGTTCCACCATATTCTTTGAAAATATCAATTTGTGAAATTGTGGATAACTGTAAAATTTTACCATCTTCTAATATTGCTAATGATGTATCGTCATGTGATGTTTCGATACCTAAAATACGCATTATTTACTTCCTATTTGTGGTTTTTTAATATATGTAGGTTCAACTTCTAATGGATGTTTTTTTGTAAAAATGTGTTGATAAGCAAGGAATTTGGAAATAACTTTCTGGTAATTAATGTTATCAAGGGTTATATTATCTGTTGCATCAATAACTTTAGTGCTTTCAAAGATATCTTCTGTTTTTAAGAACATCTGTTTATCAAAAAAATAAACTTTTTTTCCTTGTGCATCGGTGTAAAAAGTATCTTTATCATTCTGCATCATCAAAAGTTCAAATGTCGTAGTTGTATAAAAATCAATATTATTAGCCAATGCTAGTGTTCTAAAGAAAACAAAACCAACTCGAACTCCTGTAAAAAAACCAGGACCTAAATTTATATATAAACCATTAATTTCATTAATTTTTATATTAAAATCATTGAAATATTTAACTATTAAATCTATCTTTTTTTTATAATTTTCTAAAATCACTGATTTTATTAAATTAAAATTAAGGTCAAATAATGCGATACAAAAATCTTTTCCAGTGGTATCCAAAAATAAATTATACAATTTCAATTTTATACTTTCTTGTATTATCAAAACTTATGTCAACTTTTACATATGCATCAAAAAGTAAATTCTTTTTTTCCGGTCATTCAATAGCTACAATATTGTCATCAAAGTAATCTTCAAATTCATCAATATCACCTTTATATGTATATAAATCAATATGAACTAATCCGTTATAAACTTTCATATAATTAAAACTAGGTGATGTAATATTTTCTTTTATTCCTAATAACTTACCTAAAACTTGTACAAAAGTTGTTTTTCCTGCACCTAATTCACCAGATAACAAAAGATACTTTTTTAGTTTTATTATAGGTAAAAAAGTTTGAATATTCTCTTTTAGTTGTTCTAAATCGTTAGCAAAAAAACTATATTCTTTCATATTCTTTCAACGAATCAACAATATTTTCACCTGTCCCAATTACTATCGCTTCTGGCCCAGTATGAATAGCAACAACAGTAGGGATTGGAAAAACTAGAATGTTACCATCATAAGAATTTTTATAATAATCAATAATTTCTTGATCAAAATCACCATTTGCTGTTAAAAGAACTAAATCTCGGTTTTCTTTTAACTCTAATTTGCGGTTAATTTCATCAAAAACACTTTTTAAAAAGATTCTCCCTTTTCCTTGTTTAACTAATTTACCCTCACGAAAACGAATTAATGGAACTATTTTTAAAAGTTTTGCTAAGGTTGCTAATGCTGGTGTTAAACGACCTCCACGAACTAAATAATCATTATATTTAGGTATCAATGTAATATCTAAACTTTTATTTCAGTCGGATACATTTTTAATCGATAAGTCTACATCGTTGCTCAGAGCAAACTCTTTTTTAAATCTTGAAACTTGATCTAAGACTGTAAAAGAAAGATTTAAAGAAGCAACCACCTTAAGTTTAGGAAATTCCAGCTCAAGATTTTTTAAAATCTGATATTGGCCCGATAAATGCATTGAAATAGGGAATACAACTAAATTTTCATATTCATTAGATAATTGGGCAAATAAATCACTTGCATAACCAATTGGTGTTGCAGATGTTAAAACATTTTTAGTATTCTTATTAAATACTGTAAACAAATTGTCTTTAGTTATTTCAATACCATCTTGATATGATTTTCCATCTATTTGGATAATAAGTGGTAAATAATAAAATCCTAGTCTTTGTGCTTGTTCTTTTGTCAGCCCACTAGAGGAATCAATAATAATTGCTAGTTTTTTCATACTTATCTATTATAATAAAAAATGTTATAATGTTAAATATGATTATATGTAATAATTTAAATAAGTTTTTTTCTAATACATCTATTATATTCGTGGATGCAAAAGTAGTTATAAATAAACAAATTAGAACACAGAATGCAATATTTTTCATAGATTTGCAAAACAATGTAAATTCAATTAATCTGCTTGATAATAAGTTGCTTGATATTAAGGAAAATCAAAGTTATTTTACTTTAAACACAGAGCAAAAAAGTATATTGATGCAAATTGCTAAAACAGAAGGTCTTGTTATAAAAGATGAACAAAAATTTATTTATGGAGAAATTATAGAAAGAAATAATCATCCTAATAGTGATAAATTATACATTCTTAAAATAAATATAAATAAAGATAAATTAATTCAAATTGTAACAAATACAGCTGATTCACAGGTTGGTAAAATAGTAGTTTTAGCACTTCCTGGAACAGTTATTAATGATGGTAGCGCTGTTTTATTAAGCAAACTTTTAGATGTTGAAAGTTTTGGGATGTTATCGGGTTATAAAAGCCTAGGATTAAATGGTGATGGTTTAATTTTTGGAACTAAAAACGATATCGGAAAGGACTTTGGATTTTAATGAAAAATATATTAAAAGAATTAAATAATCGTGGTATCTTAAAACAACATAGTAATATTGATAAATTTAATAATTTAACTACAAATGATGCTGTATATGCTGGATTTGACCCTACTGCAACTAGTTTGCATTTAGGTAATTATCTGCAAATTTTAACCTTACTTCGTATGCAAAAAGCAGGATGAAAGACCGTTGCAATCCTAGGTGGGGCTACCGGGATGATTGGTGATCCTTCGTTTAAAATCAATGAAAGAAAACTGCTTAATGAAAAAGAATTAATAGAAAATAAAAATAAAATCAAAATGCAGCTTGAACATTTTGGATTATGTGTAGTAGATAATTATGAATTTTACAAAGATATGAATTTAATTACTTTCTTAAGGGATGTAGGAAAATTAGTTAATGTTGCATATATGTTATCAAAGGATTCAGTTGCTAATAGAATTGAAAACGGATTAAGTTTTACTGAATTTTCTTATCAATTAATTCAAGGATGAGACTTTATTCGTTTATATCAAGATTATAATGTAAAAATTCAAGTAGGTGGTTCTGACCAATGGGGAAATCTTTCAACTGGATTAGAAATGATTTCAAAAAAAATAGGAAACGATCATCAAGCATTTATTTTTACAACTAACTTATTAACAGATGAAAATGGAAATAAATTTGGTAAATCAACTGGTGGTGGAAGTTTATGACTTGATAAAAATATGACTAAACCTTATGATATGTATCAATTTTTATATAAGCAACCAGATAGCCAAATTGAAAAACTTTTAAAATGACTAACATTTTTATCACTTGATGAAATCGAGAATGTTATGCAAAAACATATTAAAGATCCAGCAAATCAATATGCTCAAAAGGTTTTAGCATACGAAGTTATAAAAGACATCCACAGTGAAAATGATGCTAAAATATCGCAAGCAACAAGTGAAATTTTATTTAATAAAAACTTTGATATCACAACTTTATCAATAGATATAATCACTTCTTTAAAAAATCAAATTCCTACTTTAACTGTTAAAAAAAATAACAATATCATAGAATCGTTGATTGAAAAAAAATTAGTTCACTCAAAACGTGAAGCTCGTGAATTTATTGAAAAAAAAGCAATTAAAATAAATAATGTTGAAGTGAATTTACAAACAACTTTTCAATCCAAGCTTTTTGATGGGAAGTTTGCTTTATTACATATCGGTAAGAAAAAGGTATTTTTGATAGAAATTCTTTAGAATTTACACATTTTTCTTCTAAGTAGAAGAAAATTACTTCACAAAAGTCTCTGCAAATATTTGCTTTGACTTTTTAAATTTTTATGCAAATTTTGTATAATATAACAAGTTATTATGACAAATAAAGAAAGGACAATATGGCAAATTTAGTTAATAACAGAGAAGCACATCATCCAGATGGATTTCAACCAAATGTAGATTCAAGACCTACTGCTGCAACAACATCAACAGCATCAAAGGTAATTTTCTGAATCCTTGGAATTCTTCTTCTATTTAGTGGTGTAATTTATTATTTTGTAAAAAGAAATAGTTTTAATAGAATGCAATTACAAACAAATGAATCGGCTTCAACCATTGATGTGTTCTTAACACAACGTTATGACACATTAAACAAACTTGTTGAAATTACAAAAAGTTACAGCAAGTATGAAAATGAAACACTTACACAAATTGCAAAAATGAGATCATTAGTAAGTCAAGGTGGAGTTGCTAATGCAAATGAAATCGAAAAGCTTAACACAAGTGTTTTCGGAAGATTGATGGCAGTTTCTGAAGCATATCCAGAACTAAAAGCAATGGATGCTTATAAAGAATTAATGAATCAATCAACATATTTAGAAAGAGAGCTTCAAGCAGCAAGAAGACTATATAATAAAGATGCTAACATCTTTAATAAAGAGATTTTCACATATCCTGCTTCAATTATTGCAGCGATGTTAAAGCTCGAAACTCTTCCTTTATATGCAGCATCTGAACAACAAAAACAAGATGTTTCAATGAAAGGTTTATTTTAATAATAAATAGTGAGAGTTGTTCGCGATTATCAAAAGTTTGCTGATTATAAAAATAAAGCAGACGAAAAACTTCTACCAATTGTTACAACAGTAGTAAATAACATACTAACTCCTGAAGTAATGAATGATTATAAAAAAGCATTTAAAAAATTCTGAGTATCTCTTTTAAGTACTATTATACCTGGTGTTGTATTCTTAATAATCGGTGCCATTATTATCAGTGTAGTAAGTAATGGTTTTATTCCTTTTTTTGTTTTTTTAATCTTATTCATTATTTCTATTCTAATTGGTGTTATTTTAGGTGCTGTCTATTGAAGAAAATTTTATCATTTTAGGGTTAATTTAGCTCATGTATTAAAACAAAACTTAAACCAAGAAGCACTATATGTTGAATCATTTAATATCCTTGATGACGAAATGGATTATATACCAACAGAAGAAAGCACTGACTTTAAAGAAGCATTTAGACATTGTCAAGTTAGCAAAAAGGATTTACATAGATTTACAGTTGGTATTCCTGGTGGGGCATATATATCAGAAGTTAAAGAACCAAAACATTGTTTATTAATGAAACACTATCCACTTTCTCTTATAAATGTCCACTGAGTTTATGAAAGAAGAGATAGTAAAGGTAATCTAACTGAAGAAAAACATTACTATACCGGTATGCTTAAAATAGATACAAGATATCTTGAAGATAAAGCAATGGTATTTACATTAATGGTTGGAAAACTTGCTAGTGGTAGTGGTTTACAAAAAATTCAAATGGAAAACAAAGAATTCAACAAGTATGTTACACCAATGATAAACGATAGATTTAAAGCCACAATGATGTTTACACCATTATCACAAGAATTAATGCTTAAGCGTCTTAAAGATACCCAAGGTTCAAAAATTAAAAGATTTAATGTTTTTTCTACTGGAGATTTTATCTACTTAAACTATAATGTTGATTTTGGGTTTATGTATCTTAATGTCCCACTTCGTTTAAAAAACAAAGAAATAGTAATTAATAAAATTTATAACGATCTATTAATTGACACTTATACTTTATACTATATGCTTTCATTCATTAACATTCCAATTTACTTACAATAAAATAAGGTTTGCTAAAGTAGGACAAAAAGATTAACAATTAATTCTGTTAATCTTTTTGTTTTATTAA